>JALYVP010000410.1 GCA_030853185.1 Actinomycetota bacterium
GGCGGGCATAGGGCAGCACGGTCACGGCCGCCGCCATCAGGGTCCGCGACGCGCACCACAGCCCGGCGATCAGCAACGGGGCCGGTTTGGTGGCATCGAGGCCGGCGACACGGGCGAGCAGGACGACGGCGACGACCGTCACCCCGAACGCCCCCACGTCAGGGGTGGCCATGACCTCCAGGCGCCGGGCCCGCGGCATCGGGGCGAGGAGCCCGTCAGCACTGTCGGCCAGGCCGTCTACATGGAGCATGCCGGTCAGGGCCAGGTCGGCGACGACGGCGAGCACGGCGGCCACCAGTGGAGGCCACAGCCGACCGGCCCCCCACCACACGGCCCCCACGACCAGGCCGACCATGGCACCGACCATGGGGAACCAGCGCAGGGTGGCGGGCTCCGGTGGCCGGGCGCCGCCGACCACGGTGAGGAAGCCGAAGGCTCGCCTCATGCCGACGGGCCGATCCTGGAGGACCCGGTCATGTGAGGGGCAGGGTCCGTCCGGCGACGACGAGCAGGACCCGGTCGGACAGGTCGGCGACCAGGCGGTTGACGTCGCCCAGCGCGTCCCGGAACTTCCGGCCGGCGGCCGTGGAGGGATGGACGCCCATGCCGACCTCCTCGGAGACCAGGATGCTCGGGTGGGCCCGTTGCTCGAGGGCGGCGACGAGGGCCCGGCCGTCGACAACGAAGTCGGGGTGACCGGCCACCCAGGTGCCGAGGGAGTCGACCAGCACCGGCCCGGCGATGGCGGCCAGCGGGCCGGCCAGGTCCCCGGCCCGGCCGATCTCGACGGTGCCCCAACCGGATGGGCGGCGGGCCCGGTGACCGGCGATGCGGCGGTCCCATTCGGGGTCGGCCGGCTCGGGCGCCCCGGTGGCCACATAGGTGACGTCGACGAGGGGCGCGGCCAGGCGCTCGGCCACCGCCGACTTCCCGGATCGGGCGCCGCCGAGGACCAGGGTGACGGGGCTGTCCACGGCTCAGCCGGGTCCCGCATCGGCATGGCCGCGATGCTCGAGGGCCAGGTGGGAGTGGCCGACACCGACGGGCTGGCCGACCTCGTGCTCGTGGCCCGGGAACGCCATGCGGAACCGGCACGTATCGCAGTTGGTGACCACCACACCGTGCAGGGCCTCGTCGATGCGAGCCAGGACCGGCGGCACCAGGGCGGCGTCGGGTCCGAGGTAGCCGGCGTCGATGACCGCTCGGCCGGACTCGGCCGAGAAGGCGCCGATCTGGTGGCGGGCCCGCTCGATGAGGCGGCCGTAGCAGAGGAACCAGAAGAACACGGCGAACGGACCGGCGGTGAGGGCCGCCATCTGGACCAGGGCATCGGGAACCGACGGCCACGTCATGCCGGTGAAGCCAACGTGCAGCAGCGTCGAGCCGTGCCACTCGGCCACCAGCCGGGCGGCGCGGGTCGCTTCGGCATTGGCGTCCGGATCGGATGTGCCCCGAGCCACGACGAGCAGCGGCAGGGGCCTCCCGGCGCCGGTCGAAGCCCCGGCCGCCGTCAGGTTGGCGCCGGCGATGGCCACCAGGTCCCCCGCGACGCCGAGGGGACTTCCGTAGGTGATGGCCACCGCGGGGTGGCGGAGGCGCCCCTCGACGACGACGGCCGGCACGTCGCTCTTGGCGTGACCCGCACCGAGGAGCAGCAACGGCAGAACGACGATCTGCCGGCAGCCGCGGGCCACCAGGCCGTCGAGCGCCCGGGCGGCCGGCGGATCGGACATCTCGAGGAAGCCGAGCTCGATGATCGTCCCCGGGCGGGCGCCCGCCACCAGATCAGCGATGCGATGCATCTGGGCCGCGCCCAGCCGGCTGCGGCTGCCGTGACCGACGAGGAGGACGCCGACGTCGGACCGGGCCGGGCCCCGGGGCGAGCGGGGTCCGACCTCGACGCCGTCGTCGGACCCTTCGGTGACCAGCATCAGCGCCCACCCCCCTGCCGCCGGTGCGGGCCCACTCAGGCCACCCCGGTGGTTCGACGGATGATGGTGGTGATGGCCACCGGGTCGAGACCATCGACGGGGACGTGCTCGGCACCCATGGCCTCGGCCAGCCGCCGGGCCAGACCCAGGCGGGGGGTGCCGGTCTCACAGTCGAGGACCAGGGCCCGCAGGCCGGCGGTGCGAACGGCACCGGCCGCGGCCAGGGCGTCGTCGAGAGCTCCCGGCCCGCCCGTGGCCCGGCCGTCGGTGAGCACGGCAAGCACCGGCACGACCGGTGTCGGGGGCCGCCGGGCGGCCAGCCCGAGAGCCGTGTGCAGCCCGGCGGCCAGCGGTGTCACCCCGCCGGTGGCCAGGCCCCCCAGGCGGTTGCGGGCCACCTCCACGCTGGTGGTCGGAGCCAGGAGGACCTGGGCCCCTTCGGCGCGGAACCCGATCAGGGCAACCTGGTCCCGCCGTTGGTAGGCCTGGCTGAGCAGGCCGAGAACGGTGCCGGTGGCGGCCGCGGCCCGCTCGGGGGCACCCATCGATCCGCTCAGGTCGACGGCCAGGATCAGCAACCGCCCGGCCTTGGTCTCGCGCACGGCAGCGCGCAGATGGCCAGCGTCGTCAGCGGGGT
>JALYVP010000411.1 GCA_030853185.1 Actinomycetota bacterium
GTCCACGCCGAGGGCGCCGGCGGGTCCGGCCGGCCCCGCGGGCGGCGGTGGGAGCTCGGCCGTTCCCGCCCCCCGCACCTCGAGGGCCAACGGTCTCACCCGGGCGCTCAGGGCGGCGTCGAGCGAGGACGTTGCGCCCTGCTGCAGGAGCGCCCAGAACAGGACCAGGCCGGTGCCGGCAAGGATCGTGGCCACCAGCGTGTAGGTGGCCACCAGCCGGGCCCGGATGCTGCGGGGGCGGATCACGTCGTGTCCTCGCCCCGCAGGCGGTAGCCGCTGCCGCGGACCGTCTCGATGTCGGTGCGCCCGAAGGGACGGTCGAGCTTGCGACGCAGATAGCCGATGTACTGGTCGACCACGTTGCTGGCCGGGTCGTAGGCGAAGTCCCAGACGTGCTCGAGGATCTCGGTCCGGGTCAGGACCTGACCGGGGCGTCGCATGAGCAGCTCGAGCACGGACAGCTCGGTGGCGGTCAGGTCGACGGGATCGCCGGCCCGGGTCACCGTGCGAGCGGCGGGGTCGAGTCTCAGGTCGCCGACGACGAGCACGGTCGGGCGTTCCACCGCCCCCCTGCGAACCAGGGCCCGGAGCCGGGCCGCCAGCTCTCCGAAGGCGAACGGTTTCGTCAGGTAGTCGTCGGCCCCCACGTCGAGACCACGGATGCGATCCGTCACGCCGTCGCGAGCCGTGAGCATCAGCACCGGCGCCCACCGTCCCTCGGCCCGTAGCTGGGCACACACATCGAAGCCGTCGAGGCCCGGCAGCATGCCATCGAGGACGACGGCGTCGTAGTCGTTCTCCACCCCCAACCACAGGCCGTCGGTGCCGTTGGCGGCGACGTCGACGGCATAGCCCTGCCGTTGCAGGCCGCGCTCCAGAAGGGCGGCCATGCGCGGCTCGTCCTCGACGATCAACACCCGCATGGGTCCTGCCTCACCGTGCGGCGCCTCACCCCCTCAGCCTCACAGCTCCCGGAGGCTGGTGGAGACGCGGTGCGAGGCCCGGGTCGCGACCAGGCGGGTCGCTCCACTGATGCCGGCGACGGCCAGCCCAGCGACGACCAGAAGATAGGGCCACGGGACGGACAGGGACGCAGGTGGTGGATCGAAGACACCGGTGAGGACCTTCACCAGGATCTCCGCCAGGACGGCCCCCCCGAGGGTGCCGGCGACGAGGGCGGCGACGGTCACCACCACCGTGTCGACCTGGACCAGGGCCCGCAACTGGCTGCGGCGAGCCCCGAGGGCGGCGACCACGGCCAGGTCCCGTCGCCGCTCGGCCAGGCCCAGACCGAGCACCAGGCCCCCGCCGGCGACGGCCAGGACCAGCCCGAACCCCAGCTCCACCCTGGTGAGTCCGGCCAGGTCGACGGCGGTAAGGCTCGAGCCGACCGCGGTCCGGGTGGTGGCGATGTCGGTGATGGCCGGACCCTGGCCGAGCACAGCGCGGAGCTGACCGGCGACCTGGTGGGGGTGGCCGGTGGTGTTGACGAGGAAGGTTCCGGTGGCGGCGTCGCCGCTGGCCTGCGCCACATAGGAGGCGTTGGTGACGAAGAAGCTGTCGTGGGGGGCGGTCGGGAACTCCTTCACCACCCCGGCGTAGTGGAACACCACCGGGATGAGCCGCTGGGTGTGGGCGTCTTGGAGGCGAAGGGTGAGCGGATCGCCCAGGTGGAGCTGGTAGTCCTTGACGGTTTCTGCACTCACCAGAACTGAGTCGGGTCGTGCGGCCAGCCTGGCGATCAGCTGCTGGGCCGTGCCCCCGCTGAAGTAGGCGTCCTGCAGCGTGGTCGCCTTGGTGATGGTGGCGGGTCGGACGCTGTAGAGATCCTGCAGGTCGGGTCCGATGTAGGCGTAGCGGTGGATGAGCGGTTCGACCTGGTTCACTCCGGGCGTGGCCGCGATCCGGGCACTCGTATCTGGCGGGATCTGGGTGCCGGGTGGGTTGGTGACGGCTACATCGGCCCCGTTGGTCAGCCGGGCATCGACGCTGGCCTGAGCCTTGTAGGTGCTGTTGAAGACGGCGGTGCTGGCGGCGAAGATGAGGGCCAGACCGGCGATGACCGACGACCGGGCCAGGAGTGACCGCTGACGGCTGGCCGTCGCCGCCGCCAGCCCCGACAGCGCCCCGGAGAGCGGGCGGGCCGCCCAGGTGACCAGACGCCGGCCCCGCCGCAGGACCAGGTCGACGATGCGCCACGTCAACAGGGCGGTGCCGGCCCAGAACATGGCCGGCCCTGCGAAGGCCCAGTAGCTGACCGAGATGGTCGGTACCCCTTCAGGGGCGAGGACCAGGGAGTACCCCTGCCTGCTGGTGATGGCGTAGACAACCGCGGCGCCGGCCAGCAGCCACAGATCGGTTCCGAGCCGCAGGACCAGGGGGAGGCGCCGGCGGCGGGCGGCCCGGGCGGTGGCGCTGCGTCCCGCCGCCACCGTCGCCTCACGAAGGGACCGCCGGGCTGGGATCAGCACCGCCACGGCGGCGATGACCAAGCCGGCGAGAGCCGACACTGCCATCCACGTTGCCGCCCCGGCGGCGGTGGCCCCGAAGCTGGCGGTGCCGAAG
>JALYVP010000118.1 GCA_030853185.1 Actinomycetota bacterium
GGCCGTCCTCGGTCATCTCGAACAGGCCGAGCTCGCCGGTGGCACCGAAACGGTGCTTGACCGTCCGTACCAGACGCAGGGCATGGTGGCGGTCACCGTCGAAGCTGATGACCGTGTCCACCAGGTGTTCGAGGACCCGGGGCCCGGCCAAGGCCCCGTCCTTGGTCACATGGCCGACGAGCAGGACGGCGGCGTTGCGGTCCCGGGCCAGGCCGGCCAGGGCATGGGCGCAGCCCCGGACCTGGGTCACCGACCCCGGTGTCGACTCCAGCTCCGGGTCCCAAATCGTCTGGATCGAGTCCACCACCAGCACCTGGGGCTTGACTGCCTCAACGGCCGCGCCCACTCCGGCGAGGGTGGTCTCCGACACCAGCCACAGGCCGGGGTCGCCCAGGCCCAGCCGGGCGGCCCTGCGGCCCACCTGCTGGGCGGATTCCTCAGCCGAGACCAGCAGCGCCCGCCGCCCTCTGCCGGCCATGCTGGCCAGGGCCTGGAGCAGCAGGGTGGACTTGCCGATGCCAGGCTCGCCGCCGACCAAGGTCACGGAGCCGGGCACCAGGCCCCCACCGAGGACCCGATCGAGCTCGTCGATCCCGGTGGGGAACGGCGCCGCCGCCCCCAGGTCCAGATCCGCCAGCCGCACAGGCGTGGTCCTGCTCCCGTCGAGGCGTGCCGTTCCGAGCGAGCCGGGGCGCCCGGCCCGCTCCGGCGGAGCGGCCGCCTCTTCCACCAGCGTGCCCCAGGCGTCACAGCCCGGGCAGCGGCCCACCCATTGCGGACTCGCCGACCCGCATTCGGAGCAACGGTGCACGGTGCGGGTCCTGGCCATTGGACCACCCTAAGGGCGACCTGTGACCACCCCGGGGATAGTCGCGGGACTGCCGCCGGCGCGGCTGAGCAGGCTTCGGGGCCGCCTGAGCGACTTCGATCAGACGGACGGGACGTCCTTGTTCTGTCACCGTCGATGGAACCCTTCCCTGGGGATCTACTTCCCCGCCCCGCCGGCGTCGGTGCACGCCATGAGCGCGGTCGTGCCCGGCGGGCCAACGGCGAGGGGCCCCTGCCCGGGTCCAGTCAGGCCATTCTCGTTGGTGATAAGGCCCGCCCGGGTGCTCAATCACCAATGGGAACCGGTTGGCCCACGCCCACGCCCACGCCCACGCCGCCCGCGCCGCCCATGCCGACGTCGACGGCGACGTCGGACCAGTACGACCACCACCCCGGCGACGACGATCACCACCAAGGCGGCGCCGGCGATGACGGCCGTGACGGCCTGGCTGTTCACCGACCGGGCAGACGCGGCCACGGCCACGGCCTGGCCCAGCACCGGCTTCCACGTGACGGCGTGGCCATTCACCAACCCCGGACTGGCCGCCCGGATCTGACCCGGGAGATGGACGACCACCGAGAACGTCAGGGCCTGGGCCGGTGTCTGGCCGCTCTGGGAGCTGAGCGAGCCTGGGTCCACCCCGACGCTGGAACCCAGCTGCTGGGCCAGGCCGGCGTCGCCGAAGCAGCCCACCCCACACGTCAGGTCGACGGTCCCGCTGACAGCCAGCGTCGTGTGCCAGAAGGTGTGCCGCCGGCTCACCTCCACCCGGAACGGTCGGGCCGACGCTGGGCCGCTGCCGGCCACCGATGCCAGGTCGGCGCCGGCCTCGGCGGGGATGGCGAACGGCTTGGTGGCGCTCACCACCGCCGATCCGTCGGGGCCGGGACGGGGGCCGGCGACGGTCCAGCCGGCCTGGGCCAGATCCGACGTCTGCAGCTGAGCGGCCAGGTCCCCGACCTGGGTCAGGGCGGCCCGGTCGAGGGTGACGGTGACCCCTACCGTTCCCGTCCCGTTGGGCCGCACGGTGACGTCCACACCGGTGCCGGCACCGCACCCCGCGGCCAGGACCGTGACGCCCAGAGCGGCCAGAGCCGTGAGCACCCATCTGATCGGGGGGCGGCGAGCCGGCCCCCGCCCCTTCCTTGCCTCACCCCGCAGTGTCCCACCTCCGCACCCCGCCGACGCTAGCGCCGGCGGGCTGCGATCAATGGGTCACGAGGAAGGCGATCACCGCCCCGCCGAGAACGAGGATGGCGAACCCGAACAGGAACGTGGGTACGAAGACGGTGCCGTACCCGGCGACGCGGGGCTTGTCCGGCCGGTTGGGGTCAACTTCGACGACGACCCCGGCACCCGGTCGGTGACGGGGCGGGTTGTAGCCGACCCGGGACGTGAACTCGACCTGCCCGCCGTGGCTGGCCACGTACCGGACAACCGGCCGGTAGGTGAGACCGCCGCCCTCGCCGCTCGAAGCGACCGTCTGCAGGGCGATGACCGTGCCCGCCACCCGAACCGCCCGCTGGGAGAGACGGCGCTGCCACACCACCCTGGCGACCGCCCCCGCCAGCAAGGCGATCCCGACCAATCCAACGCCGACGATGATGAGGGTGGCCATGGTGAGACCCTCTCACAGCCCGGAGGGACGATCCCCCAGCCGCAGCCGGGGGATCGAACCGTTGACGCTCGGAGAGCCGGGGCTCAGTCGTTGGAGCCGGCGCCGGCCAACTCGACCGGTGGGGGCTCGAAGCCCTCGACGGCACGGAAGGCGACGGCCGCCTCCTCGCCCTCGCCCTCGGTGTCGACGATGATCGTCTCGCCGGCCCGAAACTCCTTCCACAGGATCTTCTCCGACAGCGGGTCCTCCACCAGGCGCTGGAGGGCCCGGCGCAGGGGTCGAGCCCCGAGCTGGGGGTCGTAGCCCCGCTCGACGACCAGGTACTTGGCCGACTGGCTCATCTCGAAGCCCAGGCCCTGGCTCTCGAGCTGCTCGCGCACCCGGCGGATCATCAGGTCGATGATCTCGGTGACCTCGTCCTTGGTCAGCTCGTGGAAGACGATGATGTCGTCGATGCGGTTGAGGAACTCAGGCCGGAAGTGGGCCTTGAGCGCATCGTTGACCTTGAGCTTCATCTTCTCGTAGGTGAGGGCCTCGTTGGTCTTGGAGAAGCCGACGGTGGCCTTGCGCAGATCCGCGGTACCGAGGTTGGAGGTCATGATGATCACGGTGTTCTTGAAGTCCACCGACCGGCCCTGCGAGTCGGTCAGGTGACCGTCCTCGAGGATCTGCAGGAGAGCGTTGAACACGTCGGGATGGGCCTTCTCGATCTCGTCGAAGAGCACCACCGAGAACGGCTTGCGCCGCACCGCCTCGGTGAGCTGGCCACCCTCTTCGTAGCCGACGTAGCCGGGAGGGGACCCGACCAGGCGGCTCACCGTGTGCTTCTCCATGTACTCGGACATGTCCAGCTGGATGAGGGAGGTCTCGTCGCCGAAGAGGAACTGGGCCAGGGTCTTGGCCGTCTCCGTCTTGCCGACCCCGGAGGGGCCGAGGAAGATGAACGAACCGCTGGGCCGCTTGGGGTCCTTCAGTCCGGCCCGGGTGCGGCGGATGGCCTGGGACACCGCCTTGATGGCGTCCTCCTGGCCGATGACCCGCTTGTGCAGCTCCTCTTCCATGCGCAGGAGCTTGGCGGTCTCCTCCTCGGTCAGCTTGTAGACCGGGATGCCGGTCCAGTTGGCCAGGACCTCGGCGATGACCTCCTCGTCGACGACGTCGAAGAGATCGACGCCCTCGGCCCGCCACTCCTGCTCCTTGGCCGCCTTGCGCTGGAGGAGATCTTCCTCCTTGCCTCGCAGGGTGGTGGCCTGCTCGAAGTTCTGCTTCTCGATGGCCAGCTCCTTGTCCTTGCGGACCGTGGCGATCTCGTCCTCGATGGCCTTGTAGTCGGGCGGGGTGGCCATCCGCCGGATGCGCAGGCGGCTGCCGGCCTCGTCGATGAGGTCGATGGCCTTGTCCGGCAGGTACCGGTCGGCGATGTAGCGGTCGGCCAGGTTGGCGGCGGCGACCACGGCCTGATCGGTGATGGTCACGCCGTGGTGGGACTCGTAGCGGTCCCGGAGGCCCTTGAGGATCTCGATGGTGTGGGGCAGGGACGGCTCCTCCACCTTGATGGGCTGGAATCGGCGCTCGAGGGCGGCGTCCTTCTCCAGGTGCTTGCGGTACTCGTCGAGCGTGGTGGCCCCGATCGTCTGCAGCTCCCCTCGGGCCAGCATGGGCTTGAGGATGGAGGCGGCGTCGATGGCGCCCTCGGCGGCTCCCGCACCCACCAGGGTGTGGATCTCGTCGATGAACAAGATGATGTCGCCCCGCGTCCGGATCTCCTTGAGCACCTTCTTGAGGCGCTCCTCGAAGTCACCGCGGTAGCGGGAGCCGGCGACCAGGGCGCCCAGGTCGAGGGTGTAGAGCTGCTTGCCCTTGATCGTCTCGGGGACATCATGGGAGACGATCTTCTGGGCCAGGCCCTCGACGATGGCCGTCTTGCCGACACCGGGCTCACCGATCAGCACCGGGTTGTTCTTGGTCCGCCGGGACAGGACCTGCATGACCCGCTCGATCTCGCGCTCGCGCCCGATCACCGGGTCCAACTTGCGGTCCCGCGCCTGCTGGGTCAGGTTCCGCCCGAACTGGTCCAGGACCGGCGACCCGGTGGGGGTCTCGGGCGAGGTGCCGCCGCCGGTGCCGGAGGTGGTGCCTTCCTTGCCCCCCTGGGACTGGTAGCCGGAGAGCAGCTGGATGACCTGCTGGCGGACCTTGGACAGGTCGGCCCCCAGGCTGACCAGCACCTGGGCGGCCACGCCCTCACCCTCGCGGACGAGGCCGAGGAGCATGTGCTCGGTGCCGATGTAGTTGTGGCCGAGCTGCAGGGCCTCCCGCAGCGACAGCTCCAGGACCTTCTTGGCCCGGGGGGTGAACGGCGGGGACCCGGTGGTCGACGATCCGGCCGGGCCGATGGTCTCCTCCACCTTCTCCCGGACCGCCTCGAGGCTGACACCGAGGGACTCGAGGGCCTTGGCCGCCACGCCTTCGCCCTCGTGGATGAGGCCGAGGAGGATGTGCTCGGTGCCGATGAAGTTGTGGTTGAGCAGACGGGCCTCTTCCTGGGCCAGGACGAGGACTCTTCGGGCTCGGTCAGTGAAACGTTCGAACAAGGGGACCGCCTCCTACTCAACGCGGCTGGTGGAGTTACGGAAGGGATTGATCGAACCATGGGTCGACGTGATCGCCCGGTCTCTCACCTCCGGCTCCTCGGTGTCCGTCAGTGTACCCAGCGGCCCTCCGTTAGAGTCGCCAGCTTCGCGGCGGGCCCCCGGAGGCCGGGCCGGGTCGGGCCGGGGTCGGGCCGGGGTCGGGCCGGGAGCCGGACCCGGGAGGTCGGACTCGACCTAACGGCCCCATCGTTTGTATCGTCGGACCGTAGTGAACGTCGTCGAACAGCTCGGTCTGCCCCGCATCGACGAGCACCTGGCCCGCGTCGAGGCGGCCCTGAAGCGATCGGTGATGACCGAGGACCGCTTCCTCTCGGACGTGGCCGGCCATCTGGCGTCGGCCGGTGGCAAGCGGGTGAGGCCGGCCATGGTGCTGGCGGCGTCGGCCGCTGCCGGGGGCTCCCTCGACGACGACGTGGTCCAAGGGGCGGTCTCGGTCGAGCTGGTCCACCTGGGGTCGCTGTACCACGACGACGTGATGGACGAGGCCGAGCAGCGCCGGGGGGTGGCCAGCGTCAACGCCCGGTGGGGCAACCTGGTGGCGGTCCTGGTCGGCGACCTGCTGATGGCCCGGGCGTCGGAGATCGCCGCCGCCCTCGGTGCCGACATCGCCGCCCTGCTGGCGTCGACGATCGTCGATCTCTGCACCGGCGAGGTGGCTCAGCTGGAGTACAGCTTCGAGACCGGTCGCAGCGAGGAGGCCTACTTCCGGGCCATCAGCGGCAAGACGGCGTCGCTGACCGCCTGCGCCACCCGGATGGGGGCCATGGTCGGCGGGGCGGACCGCGCCGATGTCGAGGCGCTGACGGACTACGGGCGGGCGTTCGGCATGACGTTCCAGGTGTGGGACGACATCCTGGACCTGGTGGGCACCGAGAGCCGGCTGGGCAAGCCGGCCGGCCACGACATGGTGGAGGGCACCTACACGCTGCCGGTCATCCGGGCCCTGGCCCTTCCCGACGTGGGCGGCGAGCTGCGGGCGCTGCTCGGAGCCCCGCTCGACCCCCCGGCCCGCGACAAGGCCAAGGATCTGATCGTGGGCAGCGACGCCATCGCCAGCTCGGTGATCGAGGCCCGCCGGTGGGCGGACCGGGCGGCCGCCGCCCTCCAGCCGCTGCGGGGACGGGGCCGCGACACCGCCGTGGCCGCCATGGCGGCTGCCGGGCACCTCCTCATCGACGATCTCGACCTGGTCTGAGCCGGCTCAGGCCTGTTCGGGTCGGAGCGTGGGGAAGGCGATGACATCGCGGATGGCGTCGGCGTCGGCCAGGAGCATGACCAGGCGGTCGATGCCGATGCCCAGCCCCCCGGTGGGGGGCAGGCCGAACTCCAGCGCCCTCAGGTAGTCGGCGTCGACGCCCATGGCCTCGTCGTCGCCCGCCGCCCGAGCCGCGCCCTGGGCCTCGAAGCGCGCCCGCTGCTCGTCGGGGTCGGTGAGCTCGGAGAAGGCGTTGCACAGCTCCCGGCCGGCGACGATGCCCTCGAAGCGCTCCACCAGCCCAGGCTGGCTGCGGTGGTCCCGGGCGAGGGGCGAGACCTCCTTGGGGTAGTCGAGGACGAACACCGGGCCCCACAGCTCCGACTCTGCGGTCTTCTCGTAGATCTCCAGCAGCAGCTTGCCCGGGCCCCAGGCGGCGCTGACCGGTATGCCGTGGTCGGTGGCGACGGTCCGGAGCTGGCGCAGGGGGGTGCCCAGGTGGACCTTCACCCCGGCGTGTTCGGCGATGAGCTCGGTGAGGGTGGCACGTCGCCACGGCGGTTCCAGATCCAGGGAACGACCTCCATAGCTCAGCTGCGTCGTCCCGCACAGGGTTCGGGCCAGGTGGGCCACCAGGTCCTCGACCAGGGCCATGATGTCGTGGTAGTCGGCGTACGCCTGATACAGCTCGAGCATGGTGAACTCGGGGTTGTGTCGCGGTGACAGCCCCTCGTTGCGGAACACCCGGGCCAGCTCGAAGACCTTCTCGAAGCCACCGACGACCAGCCGCTTGAGGTACAGCTCGGGGGCGATCCGCAGGTACAGGTCCAGGTCGAGGGCGTTGTGGTGGGTGACGAACGGCTTGGCGGCCGCCCCGCCCGGGATGGGGTGGAAGACCGGCGTCTCGACCTCCACGAAGTCGCGGCCCTCGAGGAAGCGGCGCAACTCGGAGAGGATCCGGCTGCGCAGGAGGAGGGTGCGCCGCGACTCCTCGTTGGCCCACAGGTCGGCGTAGCGCTGGCGGTAGCGCAGGTCGACGTCGGCGATGCCCCGCCACTTGTCGCCGAAGCTGCGCCTGGTCTCGGCCAGCAGCACCCAGCCGGTGAGCTTGACCGACAGCTCCCCCGTGCGGGTCCTGACCACCTCGCCGGTGGCCCCGATCCAGTCGCCGAGCGACAATCGCGTGAACTCGGCGAAGCCGTCGGTCCACGTGGCCCCGGCGAAGAGCTGGATCGACCCCGATGAGTCGCGCAGCTCACCGAAGGCCAGCTTGCCCATCTCCCGGCGCAGCATCAGCCGGCCCGCGACCGACACCACCCGCCCGGTCTCCTCGCCGGCGCCGAGGGCGGCGTGGTCGGCGCTCAGCTCGGCGGCGGTGACCGTGCGGTCGAACCGGTACGGGATCGGGGTGGGGGCGTCGGACATGGCAGCCGTCGATGCTTGCCGACCGGTGAGCGGCCGTCCAACCGAATATCCGGTGGCCGACCTCCGTCTCGACGTTGCCGGTGTGGATGTCCGTCGGTTTTCCGACACAAGACCATGCCGGCAACGCGCCCCGTGCCCCATCGGGCCCGGCCGCCCGCCGGGGCCGGCGCCGCTCAGCGCTGGTTGCGCTCGAAGATGATCCGCAGCCCGTGCAGGGTGAGCCACGGCTCGTGGTGATCGATGGCCGTCGACACCGGCCCGATGAGGCTGGCCAGGCCGCCGGTGGCGACGACGGTGGCCGGCCCGATCTCGTCCTCCAGGCGCTGGCAGAGCCCGTCGACCTGGGCGGCGAAGCCGTAGATGGCCCCGGCCTGGACGGATTCGACCGTGTTCTTGGCCAGCACGCTGCCCCGCTCCACCAGCTCGACACGGGGGAGCAGGGCGGCGTGGGCGAAGAGGGCCTCGAGGGAGATCTCGATGCCCGGGAGGATGAGGCCACCCAGGTACTCGCCTTGGGCGGAGACGACCTCGAAGGTGGTGGCGGTCCCGAAGTCGACCACGATGGTCGGCCCCCCGAACTGCTCGAAGGCGGCCACCGCGTCAGCGATGCGGTCGGCTCCGACCTCCTTGGGGTTGTCGTAGAGGATGGGCATGCCGGTGCGAACGCCGGGCTCGACGATGACGGTCGGGACCTTGTACCACCGCTCGGCCATGTCCCGGATGGCGGTGCGCAGCCGGGGGACGACCGAGGCCACGGCGATGCCGGTGACGATCCCGTTGGCGTCGAGGCCCTCGAGGGCGAAGAGCTGGTCCATGAGCAGCGCCACCTCGTCGGCGGTGCGCCCGGCGACGGTGGAGACCCGCCAGTGGTAGGCCAGCTCACCGCGGGTCCCATCGGTGGCGTCGGGTTCGAACACGCCGATGACCGTCTGGGTGTTGCCTACGTCGATGGCGACGAGCACGGGGCGTCCTCCAGGTCGAGACCGATGTCGAGCACCGGGGCGGAGTGGGTGATCGCCCCGACGGCGATCAGATCGGCGCCGGCGGCGGCGTAGGCACCGACGGTGTCGAGGGTGACCCTGCCCGACACCTCCACGGGCACCTGGCCGCCGACGGCTCGGACGGCGGCGGCCACCTGCTCGGGGGTCATGTTGTCGACCAGCACCATGTCGGCGCCGGCCCCCACCGCCGCCACCACCTGGTCGAGGGTGTCGCACTCGACTTCGCAGGCCTGGCCGGGCCAGCGGTACTTGGCGCGGCTCACGGCCTCGGTGACGGTCAGGCCGGCCAGGTGGTTGTCCTTGACCAGGATCCCCTCCGACAGGGACGCCCGGTGGTTGACGCCGCCGCCGGCCCGCACCGCGGCCTTCTCCAGGGCCCGCAGCCCGGGCGTGGTCTTGCGGGTGTCGCGGATCCGGGTGTGCCCGCCCGCCGCGTCCACGTAGCGCCGGGTGAGGCTGGCGATGCCCGAGAGGTGACCGAGCAGGTTGAGCACCGTCCGCTCCGCGCTCAGAAGGGGGGCCAGCGGCCCGGCGACCGTGGCGATGACGGTGCCGGGGGCGACGGCGTCGCCGTCGCCCTGCCGCCAGACCACGGCGATGCCGGCGTCGACGGCCGAGAACGCCTCGGTGGCGGCCAACCGGCCGGCCAGGACCCCGGCGGAGCGGGCCACGATGGCGGCCGTGACGGTGGCCTCGGGCGGCACCAGGCCGGCGGTCAGGTCGCCGAACACCCCGAGATCCTCGGCCAGCGCCCGGGCCACGACGTCGCGCACGGCGCTGATGGGCGGGTCGAGCCAGCTCACAGCACCAACCGGTGCAGCCATGCCGCGGACGTCGCCGGGAACTCGGTGCGGCTGTGCGCCCCCCGGCTCTCCTGGCGGGCCGCCGCCGCGTCGAGGAGGGCGGCCGCGACGGTCACCAGGTTGGCGACCTCATAGGCGGCGGCGCCGGCGGGCACCGCTGTGTCGGCGGCGACCACGCTCTGCAGCACCCGGCGAGTCTGGTCGAGGGAGGCCGCCGAGCGCACCACACCGGCACCGGTGCTCATGGCCCGCTGCAGCTCGATGCGGGCGGCGCCGGGGTCGACGACGCCGGGAACCGCCCGGGCGGAAGGGTCCCGCTCGAGGCGCACAGCGCCAATCCCGCTGCGATCGGGGCGGCCGGTGAGCAC
>JALYVP010000119.1 GCA_030853185.1 Actinomycetota bacterium
TCAAGGGAATCATGACCGGGTCATGGCCGGCGACGATGGTGTGCAACTCGTCGAAGAGCGCTTGGCGCGTCCTCGGGTCGAGCAGCAGCACATGGCTGATCGACCCGAACCGGGCGTCGAAGTCGTCCTGGGTGGCAAAGCTCTGTCGGTGGGGGAGCTCGAGTCTCTCGAAGGTGGTGAAGTGGCCCGTGTCGTCGAGGGCCTGACGCCACCCTCTGGTCGATGCCGGCCGCGGCGCCAACCTCTCGTAACGCTGCAGGGTCGACCACAGATCGGCCTGCCATGTGCTGGTGCGGTCGGGCCGGTTGGTCACGAGGGCCAGGCGACCGGCGGGGCGGAGCACCCGGGCCAGCTCGGCGCTGGCCCGGGCCACATCGAACCAGTGGAACGCCTGGGCAACCGTCACGGCATCGAGCGAACCGGTGACCAGGGGAAGACGCTCGGCGCCGGCGGCCACCACCGAAACCCCCGTCTTCTGGCGGACGATCTGGGCGCGCATGCCGGCCATGGGTTCGACGGCGACGATCTGGCCGGAGCTGATCCCGGCCAGCAGGCGGGTCAGCTTCCCGGTCCCGGCGCCGACGTCGGCCAGGCGGCTCCCGGGGCCGAGTTCGAGGTGCTCGGCCAGGAGGGCGACCGCGGCGTGGGGATAATCGGGCCGACCCCGTTCGTAGGTCTCACCTGCGGCAGCGGCCGCCCACGAGGTGGCGTGGGCTCGATCCAAGGAGGACACCTCCAGGAGGCTAGATGGGGGGCGGGGGCGTGTCGCACCTGCCTGGTTGAGTGGAGGTGGATCCGTCGCCGACGGATCCGTCGCCGAGGGAGGAGGGACCATGGTTCGGTTCCCAGCGTTGGCGGAGGCGGCCAGCCGACCGGTCGGGTTCCCGGGGTGCCGTCACTGCCCGTTCCGCCACGGTGGTGCCCCCAACGTCTGCCTGGAGTGCTTCGAGCACGGCTCGCTGGGCGCCCAGGTCCCCGACGCCCCGACGCGTTGCGGGGCATGCGGGCGGCCCGGTCCGCCCCGCCGGCCCTGTGCCAACCCGCTCTGCACCCGCGCCGACCGCGGCTGGTCCGCCGTCTTCGCCCTGGGGTTGCACGAGGCGGCCCTGCGCCGCAGCATCGCCAGCTTCAAGTACCACGGTGAGCGGTGGTGGGCAGGGGTGTTCGCCGGACTCCTGGCCGGCTATCTGCGAGCCCACCCGACGTGGTTCGAGGAGTACGACCTCGTCCTTCCCATGCCTGCCTACCGGGGGGAGGGGGCTCGCCGGGCGTGGGATCCGGTCGGGTCCGTCTTCGCCGACCTGGTCGCCCTCATCGGCTCAGAGTGGGACTGCGACGACGGCCTCATCGCCAAGGTTGCCGAGACGCCGCCGATGAGCGGACGGTCCAGGCGGGAGCGGGTGGCATTGGCCGAGGGGGCACTTCGCCCCGCGCTGGTCGTGCCCGATCGACGTCGCGTCGTCGGGAGACGGATCGTCGTCGTCGACGACGTGCTCACCGAGGGGAGCTCACTGCGGGAGGTGGCGGTGGCGCTGCGGGCGGCCGGCGCCGAGGAGGTCGTCGGGCTGGTCCTGGCCCGGCGGGGATGGGATGGTCGGACGCAGGCTGAGTAGCCGGGAGCTCGGTCGTTCGCCCGTAGCCTCTAAAGTCGGCGGGTGCCGCCCGATCTGGTCAAGTTGATGATCTCCGAGGTCAACGTGGCCGTGCCCGCCGCTCCGGGCGTGGAGGCCGGCATGGTCGTCTTGGGCGAGGTCGATCAACCCCATCGCCGGCTGCGGATCGTGATCGCCCAGCCCGAGGCTCGGGCCATCCAGGGAGCGTGGACCGGCGCCATCCCGGCCCGACCGTCGACCTGGGATCTGTTCGTGTCGGCCGTCGCCCTCCTCGAGGGGCGCATCGACCGGGTCGTCATCACCGCCGTGCAAGAGGAGCGCCATTTCTTCGCCAACCTGGAGCTGGAGCGGGAAGGGGAGCGGCGGACGCTGTCCTGCCGTCCGTCCGACGCGGTTGCCGTGGCCCTGCGCGCCTACGGAGCAGAGATCTATGCGGCCAGGGAGGTCGTCGATGCGGTCGGATTGGCCGAGGACGGCACCAGGTACGGCCCCTACGTGAAACCGGAAGAGTCGGCTGGCACCCCTCCGGCAGGCCCCCCACCGGAGCCCGCGTCGGTGACCTTCGAGGAAGGGCCGGCGGAGGCGGGCATCGCAGCGGCCGAAGAGCCCGACACGCATCCGGAGGCGCCGACCCGGGGCGTCGGTAGGACCCGGTCGGGCCGCTTGCCGCGTAAGGCTTTACCCCGAAAGGCCGGTCCGCGTGACGGCGGCTCCCCGGCCAGGAAGACGGCCTCGCCGGCCAAGAGGGCGGACGCTCCGCTCAGGAAACGGACACCCCCTGCCAGGTGACGCACCGGCACCCACCGGGCGCAGTGTGGATTCGGCGCTTGCGCCACAGCCCCTCGACCTGCGTCCGCCAACCTGGTCTGCGATTGCTACGTGCAGCCGGTCACAGCAGTGGCCAGCCGAGTTGGCTGCGGCCGTCCCCGCAGCGTCACTGCGTCGCTGATGGCGCCCGACGGGCTCAGCTGCCGGCGTAGGTCAGGTGACCAGCGTCGATGACGGTGCCCTGCGCCGTGGCGGTGGTGAAGTGGGCGGTCCCGTCGTCCAGCTCCCACATCCTCACGGTCAGCTCGTCGCCGGGCAACACCGGCTTGGAGAACCGGCCGGCCATCGACGTGAATCGGGCCGGGTCGGAGCCGCAGAGCGTGTGGAGCAGGGCCCGGCCGGTGAAACCGTAGGAGCACAGCCCGTGGAGGATGGGACGGTCGAAACCTCCCAGGGCGGCAAACGACGGGTCGGAGTGCAGCGGGTTGCGATCTCCCGACAGCCGGTAGAGCAGGGCCTGATCCGGTCGGGTCTGGTAGACGACCACGTGATCAGGATCCCGATTTGGAGGCTCGACCCGACCGGACGGCCCGCGGTCACCACCGAAGCCACCCTCGCCGCGGATGAAGGCGGAGCTGGTGGTGGTCCACAGTGGCTCGTGCGTGGTGGCGTCGTTAGCGTCGGTCCGGGTGGCGACGACGGCCCCCGACCCCTTGTCGTAGATGCCAGTGATGGTGGTGGTCGACGTGGCCGATCCCTCGACGGGTAGCGGCCGGTGCAAGGTGACGGACTGCTCGCCGTGCACCAGCATGAAGAAGTCGAAGTCGCCGATCGCCTCGAAGCCGCCGGTGCCCATGCCCAGGACCACGGGAAACGTGGGGAGGACCTGTTGGGTCACACCGTTGGTGTTCTCGGTGGTGAACTCCAGCTCGGACCCGGTCGGGTCAGAGGCGCCCGCCCCGACGCCGAGGGCGTAGATGAGGCAGTCCTTCGAGGTCCACGAGCGGGTGCCCGGTTCGCTGACGTGGCCAACGGCATCTGGGTTTATTGGCATGGGCCGAGAATCTATGCCGCTGGGAGCCCTCGGGTCAGGAGGAGCCGGCTCAACCAGCCGCCCGCTTCAGCTCATCCCCGGGGAACGCCCCCGCCTCGACGCAACACTCCGACCAGCGGCTCAGGGCCTGGCACACGGCGCCCTGCCCGTCGCGCGGTCCTCTCCCCGGTAGAGCGTCAGCCTTCGGCCAGGATGACGGCGATCTCGGCGGGCCCGCCCACGGCGGCCCTCCATTGCAGGTCGTCGATGCCGCCGGCGGCGGCGATGTCGTCGGCCGCCGCCCGAGCCCATTCGATGCGATCCGGGCTGTCGGTCATGGTCAGGCTGGCCACCCTGGCCTTGAGGCTCCGCCCCGCCTCCGTCTTGGCTCGCCGGGCCCGGGCCAGCACGTCGCTGGCGACGGCGAGCACCTGCGGCGGGCCGTCGTCGCCGAGGTCGACGAGCTCGCTGCGGGTGGGCCATGGCGCCCGGTGGACCGATCCACTCGGGGACCACCACGACCACACCTCCTCGGTGACGAAGGGAAGGAACGGGGCCAGCACCCGGACGAGGGTCGACAGGGTGACGGTGAGCGCGGCACGGGCCGAGGCGGCCCGGTCCTCGCCGTGTTCGCCGTAGGCCCGGGCCTTGACCAGCTCGACGTAGTTGTCGCAGAAGGCCCAGAAGAAGCTCTCGGTCCGCTCCAGGGCGCGGGCGTGGTCGTAGCCGTCCAGGTCGGTGGTGGCGTCGTCGACCACACGGCGCAGGGCGGTGAGGACGGCCTGGTCGATGGGTTCGGTGACCTGGGGGCGGGGGGCGTCGGACCACTCGGCGGTGCCGAGCGGCGCGCCGTGGTCGACCAGGCCCAGGCCGCGGTCGCCGAGGACGAAGTTGGCCACGTTGAGAAGCTTGATGGCCAACTTCCGGCCGATCTTCATCTGCGCCTCGTCGAAGGTGGTGTCGGTGCCCAGCCGGGCCGACGCCGCCCAGTACCGCACCGAGTCCGAGCCGTGGGCAACGAGCAGATCCATCGGGGTGACGACGTTGCCCTTCGACTTGGACATCTTCTTGCGGTCAGGGTCGAGGATCCAACCCGACAGGGCCACGTCGCTCCACGGCAGGGTGGCGAACTGCAGATCGGCGCGCACCACGGTGGAGAACAACCACGTCCGGATGATGTCGTGGCCCTGCGGTCGCAGATCCATCGGCCACAGCCGGGACCAGAGATCGGGGTCCTCCTCCCAACCACCGGCGATCTGCGGGCTGAGCGAGGACGTTGCCCAAGTATCCATGATGTCAGGGTCGGCTGCGAAGCCGCCCGGCCGGTTGCGCTGATCGTTGGTGTAGCCGTCGGGGACATCCGTGGTCGGATCGACCGGCAGGCGATCCTCGGTCGGGACGAGGGGCTGGGCGTGCAGGACCTCGCCGTCGTCGTCGAGGGGATACCAGATCGGGAACGGCACGCCGAAGAACCGCTGGCGGCTGATCAGCCAGTCGCTGTTGAGGCCTTCGACCCAGCTCTGGTACCGGCCGTGCATGTACGGCGGGTGCCACCGCAGCTGGGTGCCCCGCTCGAGCAGCTCGTGGCGATGGGCCAGGGTGCGGATGAACCATTGGCGGTTGGACACGATCTCGAGGGGACGTTCGCCCCGCTCGTAGAACTTCACTGCGTGGGTGATCGGCCGGGCCTCGCCGATCAGCTCGCCGCTGGCGGCCAGAAGCTCGGCGATGCGGGCCTGCGCCTGCCTCACCGTCTTGCCCGCCAGGTCCGACTCGTAGATCCCGGCGGCGGTGGCGTCCATGGCGTCGGGGGCCACGGCCACCAGCCGGCCGTCGCGACCGACGACCGAGCGGACGGGCAGGTCCAGCTCCCGCCACCAGACCACGTCGGTGACGTCGCCGAACGTGCAGATCATCGCCGCCCCGGTGCCCTTGTCGGGTTGGGCCAGGGGGTGGGCAACGACGGGGACCTCGACGCCGAAGAGTGGCGTGCGCACCGTCGTGCCGATCATGGCCGCGAAGCGCTCGTCATCAGGGTGGGCGACCAGGGCCACACACGCCGGGAGAAGCTCGGGGCGGGTGGTGTCGATCGTGACGTCGTCCAGGCCGTGGCCGCGGTGGAAGGCCAGCTTGAAGTAGGCGCCGTCGCATTCCCGGTCCTCCAGCTCGGCCTGGGCCACCGCCGTTCGGAAATCGATGTCCCACAGGGTCGGGGCCTCAGCGCTGTAGGCCTCCCCGGCGCCAAGCAGGCGCAGGAAGGCGCGCTGCGACACCCGCTGGGCCCGCTCGCCGATGGTGGTGTAGGTGGCGGACCAGTCGACCGAAAGACCCAGGCGGCGCCACACGTCCTCGAAGGCGGCCTCGTCGGTCTCGGTCAGCCGGTGGCACAGCTCGACGAAGTTGGGCCGGGACACCGAGACGGCTCGTTGGCCCTTGGGGAGCCCGGTCCCCTCGATCGGCGGGGTGAGGCCGGCCTCGTAGGGCAGTGACGGATCGCAGCGCACCCCGAAGTAGTTCTGCACCCGCCGCTCGGTGGGCAGGCCGTTGTCGTCCCAGCCCATCGGGTACCACACCGACCGGCCCCGCATCCGCTGGAAGCGCGCCGCCACATCGGTCTGGGTGTAGGAGAACACGTGGCCCACGTGCAGGGAGCCGCTCACCGTCGGCGGGGGGGTGTCGATGGCGTACACCGCGGAGCGCGGCGACGTCCGGTCGAAGCGGTACGTAGCGTCGGCCTCCCAGCGCGAGGCCCAGGTCTGCTCGAGACCGTCGAGGGAGGGGCGGTCGGGGACGGTGCCGGACATGGTCCCGCTACGGTACTGGCGTGCTGCACCTCTACGACACCGCAAAGGGCGCCATCGTGCCCGTCGAGCCGCGAGTCGAGGGGCAATTGTCGATGTACGTGTGCGGGCCGACCGTGTCAGGGGACTTCCACATCGGCCACGGCCGGTTCACCACGGTGTGGGACGTGATCCGCCGGTACGCGTCGTATCGTGGTCTGGCGGTCCGCTTCGTGTCCAACATCACCGATGTGGAGGACAAGATCATCGCCCGGGCCATCTGGGAGGATCGGCCCGCCCACGCGGTGGCCGCCGCCTACGAGGTCCGGTGGTGGGAGCTGATGGACGCCCTGGGCGTCAACCGGCCCGACGAGTCGCCGCACGCCACGGCCTACGTGGAGGACATGGTCCGCCTCATCGCCGACCTGGTCGACCGGGGCCATGCCTACCTCGGCGGCGACGGGGTGTACTTCGCGTCCGAGACCATCGACGGCTACGGCCTGCTGGCCCGCCAGCCCCTCGGATCGTTGCGGGCCGGGGCCCGGGTGGAGACCGGCGATGAGGCCGGCAAGCGCAGCCCCGTCGACTTCGTGCTGTGGAAGCTGGCCAAGGAGAACGAGCCGAGTTGGCCTTCTCCTTGGGGGAATGGCCGCCCCGGATGGCATACCGAGTGCGTGGTGATGGCCCTCGACCTGTTGGGGGAGGACTTTGATCTGCACGGTGGTGGCACGGACCTGGCGTTCCCCCATCACGAGAACGAGCGGGTCCAGGCCATCGGCATCGGCCGTAGGTTTGCTCGCCACTGGGTGCACTCCGCCATGGTGGTGGCCGACGGGGGCGAGAAGATGAGCAAGTCGCTCGGCAACACCATGTCCCTGGCGGACGTGGTCAGCAGATGGGACCCCCGGGCCTTCCGCCTGCTGGTCTTGCAATCCCACTATCGCAACCCGATGACCGTCACCGAGTCGACCTTGACCAGCGCGGCCAAGGCCCTCGAAGGCCTCGACGGCTTCGCCCGGGAGTTCGCCGGCGCCCGGGGAGCGCCGATCGACCCGGAGGCCAAGGCCGCCTTTGTGGCTGCCATGGACGGCGACCTCAACACCCCGGAGGCCGTCGCCGACCTGTTCGCCCTGACCCGGGCGGCCCGGTCTGCGTCCCGGCCCCAGGCCGAGGCGCTGGCCGCCGCCGTCTTCGAGCTGTTCGACGAGGCTCTCGGGCTCCCTCTCCGCTTCGCGGTGTCGGAGGTCCCGGCCTCGGCCATGGCTCAGGCTGGAGAACGGGACCGGGCTCGCAAGGAGCGCGACTGGGCCACCGCCGATCGCATTCGCGACGACCTGGTCGCCGAGGGGTACGTGGTCGAGGACGGGTCCGGCGGGACCACGCTCCGGCGTCGGTCCCCCGAAGGGCATGCCGGTTCGTGAACACGCTGCCGTCCGGAAGGGCGCCGGAGCCTTCTGGGTCGCCGGGCGGGTCCTCGGAGTTCGGCGCCGACACGGCCGTTCGCTCGGCGGGAGCCGGCCGCTGGAGCGCCACCCTGCACGACCGGTGGAACATCGGCGCCAACCCCAACGGCGGATATCTGCTGGCCGTTGCTGTCCGGGCCATGAGCGAAGCGGTCGAGCGTCCCCACGCGGTGAGCGTGACCGCGCACTACCTGGCGCCGCCGAGCGTCGGCCCGGTCGAGATCATCACGGACATTGTCAAGGCTGGGCGGTCGTTCGCCACCGTGCAAGCCTCGGTGGTCCAGGATGAGCGCGAGCGGGTGCGCCTGCTCGGCACGTTCGGTGACCTGGCCGCCCAGCGGGGCCCGACCAGGATCACCGCCACCATGCCCCGGATCGACCCGCCCGAAGCGTGCCGTTCCCTGCTGGAGTTGACCAGGGAGGCCGGCAGCCCCGTCCCCGAGGCCGTCCACCGCTTCGACATCCGGCTGCCGCCGGACAGCCCGTGGGGCCGGGCTGAGCTCGGTGAGCCCTACGAGATCACCGGGTGGATTCGCTTCGCGGACGGCACCGAGCCGGACACGACCTCTCTGGTCACGTTCGCCGACGCCTTTCCTCCCACCCTGATCGGGTCCATCGAGACCACGTGGGTGCCCACCCTGGAGCTGACTGTGCATGTGCGCAACCGGCCCGCGCCGGGATGGCTGCTGGGAACGTTCCGCACCCGTCTCCTCATCGATGGCCTGCTCGAGGAGGACGGCGAGATCTGGGACAGTGACGGGCACCCGGTGGCCCAGTGCCGCCAGCTGGCCCTGATCCTCCAGCCCCGGAAGCGTCCCCCGGCGGCGGGTGGGGGCGACGAGGCACGGCGCTTGCCGTCCTCGTAGGGTGACGGCGTGGGCTCGATCATCAACGGCCGGGCATGGATCAAGGAGCGAACGCGGCATCTGGAGGCCGCTCTGGCCGACGACTCCCTGGATGGCGACCAGCGTGCCGCCATCCAGGACGAGCTGGATCGCCTCCGGGCCGAGAGCACCGAGGCCGGTCGGCACCGGCGATGGTGGTGGATCCTCGGAGGCCCCCGCCCCTAGCTCAGGTCTCAGGCTGGCTGGTCCCATCTCACCGGACGGCCGCTCAGTTGCAGATGAACAGGATGCAAAAGGTGGTCGGAGGGGAGGCCGGCGGCGGTGTTGTCGGCGGGGCCGTTGTCGTCGTGGTGGGCCTTGGTCTGGTCGTCGTGGTGGTGGCGTTGCTGCTCGGAGGAGGCGAGGCGGGAGGTGGCGACGCCCCCGGAGATCCCGAGTACCCCCCAGACGCGGTCGGCGTGTGGCCCGAGGTTGCCGGCGGGGATCCCCGGTACACCGATGACGGGCTGGACGAATCTGACGGAATCGATGGATTCGACGGGCTCGCTGGAGGCAGCGGCGACGAAGCTCCGGGGAGGGGGGACGACACGGTGTTGCCAGGTGGCAGGATGATCAACGGTGTGCTGTTGGGTGGCACGGTGGACGGGTCGGCCGTGCTCCCGGGAAACAGCGACGGCCCTTTGGCCCCTTGGACGTTGACGGTTTCGAAGCGGGGGAAGCCTTTGGGGTGCACGACGATGGCGCCGATGATTCCCGCGGCCAACACTCCCGCTGTCGCCACCGCGAGCATCCGGGGACTGAGTGAGTCGCCCAGTTGTCGCCAGCGGGGGGGCGAAGGACGGGGGTCATCGCCGGCCGACCGGTCGCCTTCGTCAGGCGACCATCCGACGGTGGCGGTCATGGGGAACAGCTCTTCGTCGTCGAGCGCGACTCCTCCCGGCTCGAACGGGCCGGGATGCGACGATGAGCCGGCGGCGTCGCCATGCGACGGGAGGTCAACCCCCGAGCTGCTGGCCGGAATGTCAGGCCCGCGGCCGGCGGCAGCGACCGGTGGTGTGTCATCGACCGCGAAGCCCGCCCACGCGGCATCGTCGGGTTCCCAAACGTCGATCGGCCCGGCCTGGTCCCCCGGATCCTGAGCCAGGAGGGTGTCGATCGGACCCGTGGCCGGGCCGGCATCGGATCGGGTGCCGAGGTCCGGTCCCCCTTCGTCGGCGAATGCCGGGGCCAGGGCGGACCACCGGATCGTCTCGGCCGTGAGGGGGGTGGCCTCCGAACGGCGGCGCCGAAAACGACTCAGCCTGCTGGTGCGGGCCTTGCCGGCTGGCGGCTCGAGGTCAGCGCTTGGTAGCACCTCATCGATCGTGCCAACGGTGGTGGGC
>JALYVP010000412.1 GCA_030853185.1 Actinomycetota bacterium
TGCCCTGCTGGAAGGCGGTGGCCAGCACGAACGGCTTCCACGCCGAGCCGGGTTGGCGGCCGCCGGCCCCCCCGGTGATGGTGTTGCCGCTGTAGCAGGTGGCCGGCACGTCGATGGCCGAGAGGGGAACGCCCTTGGGGTACTCGCAGCCGCCCAGGGCAAAGTTGTCGTTGGCGTACTTCCCGGTGCCGCCGAAGCCCCGACCGCCGACCAGGGCCTGCACGAAGCCGGTCTGGGGCTCCACCGCGGCCAGCCCCATCTCCAGCGGATCCGAGGTGCCCTTGAGGGTGGAGTCGACCGACGCGTAGGCGGCCTCCTGGATCGCCGGGTTGAGGGTGGTCTGGACCCGCAGCCCCCCGCCGTAGACCTGCGTCGGCGGGTAGTGGGCCAGGAGCCAGCGGGTCACGTAGTCGACGAAGTCGGGGTACCTGCTGGCCGTTGTGGCCTGCGGGTAGACGATCGTCGCCCCCGGGGGCGGGTTGGCTGTGGCCATGGTCAGGTGGGCGGCCACCGCCTGCTGGTAGGAGGCCGGGGTCAGGTAGCCCTGGGCCAGCATCTTGCCCAGCACCAGGACGCGGTAGTTCTCGGCCTGGGCCAGGTTCTCCCGGGGGGCCCGGGCAGACGGAGCGGGGATGAGTCCGGCCAGGGTGGCGGACTGCGATGCGGTGAGGTTGCTGACGTCGGTGTGGAAGTAGTTCTTGGCGGCCGCGCCGATCCCGTAGTTGCCGTCGCCGTAGTACAGCGTGGTCAGGTACCGGTACAGGATCTCGTCCTTGCTGGCCTGGCGGTCGAGCTGGCTGGCCAGGACCGCCTCGCGAACCTTGCGGATCAGGTTGCGGTTGCCACCGGTGAACGCCAGCTTCACGTACTGCTGGGTGATGGTGGAACCACCCTGGACGGTCCTCTTGTTGCGGATGTCGGCGATGGCGGCCCGGACGGTGCCGCGGATGTCCACGCCACCGTGCTGGTAGAAGTTGCGGTCCTCGTCGGAGACGACCGCCTCCTTGAGGACCGGGGCGATGGCGCTCTGCGCCACCGGAACGTTCTGGTCGTACTGCTGGAGGGTGGCGATGACCCCACCGTTGCGGTCATAGATCGTCGTCGGCTCGAGGACCGGGTTCGCCTTGGGGATGGGAATGGTGGCCGGCAGGGGCAGGAAGATCAGCCCGGCCAGCACGGTGGTCACCGCCACCACCGGTACGCCGACCACGGTGACGACGCCGAGGAAAACCGAGGAGAACAGGTACCGGAGGATCCGCCGCAACAGGGCCATGTCGTCTCTAGCTTCGCGCGGCGCCCGTCGATCCCACGGGCAGGGCCGGCCCGCTCACTCCTCGGTGCCGACCAGCACCCGGCCGTCGACCTCCCGGACCGGGAAGGTGGCCAGGCCCGGCCGTCGCCCGTAGACGGTGAGATGCTCGCCGCTGGCCAGCTCGTAGCGCCAACCGTGCCACGGGCAGGTCACGCACCCGTGGGCGACGAACCCGTCGTCGAGGGGTGAACCGACGTGCAGGCACACGTTGGACACCGCGAACAGCCTGCGGCGGGAGCGGAACACGGCCACCGGTTGCCCTCTGACGGTGACCGGCCAGCCGCGTTCGAGCGGGATGTCGGTCACTGCGCAGACGTCGTGCCAGATCATTGCCGCGTCCAGTCTGGCGCGGGGCGTCTCGAAATCGACAGCCCGCCACAGCCGTAGGGTGGGGCCGTGGCCGACGCGCGTCCCCCTTCGGTTGACGTGCTGGCCCGTTCCATCGCCGATGTGGGGCTCCCCCACCCCTTGCTGGTCGACGCCGCCCGGGCCGCCATCGATGCCGGCGACCCTGGTTCTGCCCGATCCCGGGCCGAGGCCACCGCCCGAGGCCTGCTCCGCGACGTCATCAACGCCACCGGGGTCCTGCTCCACACCAACCTGGGCCGGGCGCCCCGGGAAGTCATTCCCCACATCCCCCATGCCCCCCGGCGCTACAACAACGTCGAGCTCGATCTGGCCACCGGGCGGCGGGGTTCGCGCTCGGCCCCCACCGGCGGCCTGCTGGCCCGGGCGGCCGGCGCCGAAGCCGCCCTGGTGGTCAACAACGGGGCCGCGGCTGTCCTTCTGGCCCTCGCCGCCCTGGCCGCCGGTCGCCAGGTCATCGTCAGCCGCGGTCAGCTGGTCGAGATCGGCGGCGGGTTCCGCATCCCCGAGGTCCTCGCCGCCTCGGGCGCCACCCTGGTCGAGGTGGGCACCACCAACCGGACCCGGCTGGCCGACTACACCGCCGCCATCGGCCCCGCCACCGCCCTGATCCTCGTCGTCCACCCGTCCAACTACCGCATCACCGGCTTCACCGAGACCGTCGAGGTGGGCGCCCTGGCTGGCCTCGGGGTCCCGGTCGTGGCCGACATCGGCTCCGGCCTCCTCGACACAAGATGCGGCTGGCTGCCGGGCGGGCCGCCGGCGTGGCTGGCGGGCGAACCGGCCGCCCTTCAGACCCTGGCCGCCGGCGCCGGGCTCGTCACCTTCTCCGGCGACAAGCTCCTCGGTGGCCCGCAGGCGGGGAT
>JALYVP010000413.1 GCA_030853185.1 Actinomycetota bacterium
GAGCGGAGATGGCGTAGACGGGATCCCGGACCGCCTCAGGCGGCCGCCGCGTCGACCGTCCGGCGCAGCAGGTGCAACCCTGCCTGGCCGGGCAGGCGGTCCACCTGGCGATCAACCCGCGACGCCGAGTCCCGACCGTCGGAGCCGTCGAAGAGGAAGCGGGTCATGTGATCGACCTCGGAGCGGGGCATCACGCTGGCTCCCACCGGGCGCCACACTCGCTTCAGGGTGAAACGGACCAGCTTCTGGGCCCTCAGGCTGCCGTCGAGGGCGTCGATGGCGTGGCTGGCGTAGAAGTCGATGTGTCGGCCTTCCTGGCGCATGATGCGCTTGAGCAGGTCGCTCAGCACCGGGTGCTTCTCCCGGGCGGCCAGCCGCCCGTAACCGGCCTGGGTCGTCCATTCGTTGACGGCGCCCCAGGTCATGTGGACGGCCAACCATTCCCGCCCCGCCACCATCGAGCCCAGCCCATGGACAAGGGGCTTGAGCGACTCCTTGGCCGAAAGGCGGGTGCGGAGCAGCTCCACCCGCTCGTCGTGGGCGCCCTCGCCGTGTTCGGCGAGCACGCGGCCGATGGCCTCACCGTGCCAGTACTCCTCGTAGTTCCAGAAGGTCAGGAACGACGTGACCTCGTGGTTGCGGTGGACCTTGGTCACGAGGAGATCCCGGAGATAGCAGACCGTGTGGTACTCGACGTCGTGCATGTACCGGAGGCAACGTACGGCGCCGGCCGAGAGGGGCTGGTCCCGGAATGCCTCGAAGTCGATGCCGGAGACATCGAGCTGGGCCGTCGTGGCCTTCATGGCTTCCAGGTCCATCTTCACCAGCCCATTGTGCCCATTCGCGGGCGGTATGGACAGCAACTACGGTCCGGACATGGCCGACGCCGAAAAGCTCCTCGACGACTGGCTCGATGACGAGCTGTCCCACGATCCGGTGACCGGTAGCGATCTCGGCCTCGAGGGCTACGACGACCAGCTCGGCGACTTCAGCGCCACGGCCTTCGAGAGCCGGCCCGCCGAGGACAGCAAGTGGGCGGGACGCTTCGACCGTCTCACGTTGGAGGACCTGCCGTTTGCTCAGCGCATCGACGTGACCGTGGTCCTCTCCCGCCTGGCCGGCCGGGCTGTCGTCAACGACTGGCAGGCGTGGAGGCGGGACCCCTCGATCTACCTCGACCCGTGCCTCGAGGGGGTGTTCACCCTCTTCCTGCATCGCCTCCGCCCCGAAGCGGAACTGGTCGCGGCCGCGGTCGCCCGCCTGGGCCAGGTCAGCGCCGTGCTCAGCTCCGCCCGGGCCAACCTCGATCCCGACCTGGCCTCCCGGCTGCTCGTCGAGCGGGGCCTGAGGGCCGCCGGGGCCGGCGTCCGCTACCTGAGGGAGCTGCTTCCGGCCGAGGTGGTCGACGATCGCCTCCAAGCCGACCTGGCCGCCGCCGCCGCCCACGCCGCCACCGCCGTGGAGGACTTTGCGTCGGTGCTGGAAGGCCTGGCCGAACGGGCGCGGGGCGACTGGGCCATCGGCGACATCCACTACAGCGGGCTGCTCAAGGACCGGGAACTGCTTGGCTACGGCGCCTCGGAGATGCACGCCCGGGGCTTGGTGGCGTGGGACGAGCTCAACGCCGAGATGGCAGACCTGGCCGCCACGCTCGACCCGGCGGCCGCCGGGTGGCAGGAGGTGGTGTCGGACCTGGCCCAGGATCACCCGCCCACCCCCGAGGACATGCGGATCGCCTACGCGGAGGTCTGCGGCCACGCCCGGCAATTCCTCATCGATCACGACCTCGTCACCATCCCCGACGGTGAGCGCTGCGACGTGGTGGCCTCACCCCTGTTCCAGCGCCCCGTGCTCGCCGTCGCCTCCTACAACGCGCCGCCGCCGTTCTCTGCCTCCACCCAGGGCCACTTCAACGTGCCGTACCCACCCGACGGGGCGTCGGCCACGGAGGTCGGCCAGCGCCTGGCGGACAACAGCTATCACGCCATCCCCACCACCTCGGTGCACGAGGCCTATCCCGGCCACCACTGGCAGCTGACCTGGTCCAACCGTTGCGACCGCAAGATCCGCAAGGCCATCCGCACCCCATACTTCGTCGAGGGCTGGGCCCTCTACGCCGAGCGGATGATGCATGAGCAGGGGTTCTTCGCCGACCCGAGAGCCGCCCTGGGCCACCTCAACGCCCGGATCTTCCGGGCCGCCCGCATCGTCGTGGACACCGCCCTGCACACCGGGGACATGACCATCGATCAGGCGGTGGACCACATGGTCACCAAGGCCGCCCTCCCCCCGCCGGTGGCCCGCGCCGAGGTGGAGCGGTACTGCGCCTGGCCGACCCAGGCGGCGTCGTACCTGACCGGCTCCATCGAGATCGAGCGCATCCGCGCCCGGTGGATGGCGGAGGGCAAGGGCAGCCTGAAGGAGTTCCACGACATCATCGCCGTATCGCCCGGGCTCCCCTTGGCGCTGGCCGAGCTGGCCCTCTTCCATGCCTGATTCCTTCCCCGACTGATCCACGTGCCCTCCGACCCGTCCTGGAT
>JALYVP010000120.1 GCA_030853185.1 Actinomycetota bacterium
CCGCAGGTCCACCTGCGACCCGCGCCGGCTTCGCACCCGGCGGCGGCTGCGGCGAGGCGGGGTGGCGAGCACCAGGTTGCGCATCAACGCCCGCAACGCGAGGAGCTCGTCGGGGCTGAGGGTGGCGAAGTCCTGGGTGCGGAGCCGTTCGTCCGCGCTCATGGCGACCATGACCGTGTCCCGCTCCCCTTCCCGGTCGGCAGCACCATCGCCGCCGGGCATCGGTGGAGCGGTGACCGCCTCCCCGTCGGCGGTGGTCCGGTCGGGGGGGGTTCGCCCTGGTCTCGGTTGGATGGCCTGGGGAATGGCCTCCAGCCGCGCTGCTCCCGCCTGGCCCCGGAACTCGGCTTCGTCGACCAGGCCTCCGAAGATCTGGGCGAACACCCGGTCCCACACCGGGACCTGGTCGCGGTCGGTCAGCAGGGTGACCCGGCCCAACCAGTACAGCTCGGCCGGTGTCACCGGTCGGGCGAGGGTCAGGGCGGCGGCGAAGCGGCCGCTGCGCTCCGGGGTGGCGGCGACGTCGGCCCGGTGCAGGAGCTGGCCGACACGGGCGGCGACCGCTGCCACGGTCACCCGCCGGGCGGCCTCACCGTTCACCCCGCTCCCACCACCCATCCCAGACCCTGGGCCCGGGCCGCATCGACATCCTCGCGGTATTTGAGGACCGAGCCGAGCGTGGCCCCGGCGGCATCCTCGTCGAGGTCGGCGAGGCCCAGCAGATCGAGGGCCATGGCCCAGTTGATCGCCTCGGCCACCCCCGGCGGCTTCTGCACGTCGAGGCTGCGCAGCCGCCGGACCGCCGACGCCACCTGGGTGGCCATCGTCTCGTTGCTGGCCGTCACCCGCCGGCGGATGATGGCGACGGACCGCTCCAGGCTCGGGTAGTCGATCCAGTGGTAGAGGCACCGGCGCTTCAAGGCGTCATGGAGGTCGCGGGTGCGGTTGGAGGTCAGCACCACGATCGGCGGGTGGGTGGCCCGGATCGTCCCCAGCTCGGGGATGGTGACACTGGCCTCGGCCAGCATCTCGAAGAGGAACGCCTCGAACTCGTCGTCGGCCCGGTCGATCTCGTCGATGAGCAGGACCGCCGGGCGGGGGCCGGGGTGCTCGAGGGCGCGCAGCAGGGGGCGGGCGACGAGGTAATCGCGGGTGAACAGGTCGGCGTCTCCCAGGTCCCGCCGGGCCGCCTCGGCGAGCCGGATCCCGAGGAGCTGGCGAGGGTAGTTCCACTCGTAGAGGGCCTCGGCGGAGTCGATCCCCTCGTAGCACTGCAACCGGATGAGCGGCGTGTCGAGCACCTCGGCCAGGGCCTTGCCTGCTTCGGTCTTCCCGACGCCGGCCTCGCCCTCGAGGAGCAGCGGTTGGGGAAGGCGGACGGCGCAGAACAGGGCGGTGGCGATCCCCTCGTCGGCCAGGTAGCCGACCCGCTCGAGGTGGGCTCCGAGGGCGGTCGTCGACGGGATCAGATCGGCGATGCCCGTCACGGGGCGTACATGGCGGGGGCGGCGCGAAACGCCTGCATGCAGCCGCTCCCGCAGAACCACACGACCTTTCCGTCGTGCTCGAGGTGCAAGGCGTCGACGCCCGCATCCACGGTCATGCCGCACACCGGGTCGATCCCGGCGGCAGCCGGTCTGGCCACCACCACCGCCGGTCTGGCCGGCTGGGGGCGGGCGGCGATGATCTCGGCCAGAACCGACACCGCCACCTCGCCGGGGGTCCGGGCCCCGATGTCGATGCCGGCCGGTGTCCGCACCCGCTCCCGGAGGCCGGCGGGCAGATCCAGGGCACCGAGCACGGCCTGGCCTCGCTTGGCGCTGGCCACCAGGCCGACGTAGGGGACCCCGGCCTCCAGGGCGGCGGTGATCGCCCGTTCCTCCCCTCGGCCATGCGAGGCGACGACCATGGCGGCGGCGTCGACGGGGATGTCGCCGTCGAAGACGTGGGTGGCGTACCCCAGCTGGACACCGACGGCAACCAGCGCCTCGGCGATCGGGGCCCGGCCCACCACCACGACCAGGGGCTGGGGGACGTTCGGGTCCAGAAACACCTCGAGGGTGCCCCCCGAGAGGCACGGGTTGTGCACGACGACCCGCCCGGACGGGTCACCGGCGGGCTCGGCCGGACCCGGCGGTGCGTCCTCGGCCACCGGGGTGATCCGCACGATGACCTTCTCGCCGGAATCGAGGAGGGTCAGGGACAGGTCCCGGATGGTCGACTCCGCGCAGGTGCCGCCGACGAACCCCTCCATCGAGCCGTCGGCGAGGACGAGGGCCTCGTCACCCGGTTTCGCCGAGGTCGGTCGTTCGGCCAGCACCACCCGGGCGTGGACGAACGGCACCCGTGCCGCCCGCAGCTCGGCGGCGCGGGCCGACAGATCGGGGCGGAGGACGGCCGGGCCGCTACTCGATGGCAAGATCGGTGCGCAGCGGACGAGCCTGGGCCGCCCGCCACACCGCCGCCGGGGTGAGGGGCATGTCGGCGTGGCGGATCTGGAGGGCGTCGAGGACGGCGTTGACGACAGCGGCCGGCGACCCCACCGTCGCCGACTCCCCGACGCCCTTGACACCGATGGGGTGATGGGGGGACGGGGTGACCGTCTCGCCCAGCTCCCAGCGGGGGCATTCCATCGACGTGGGCAACAGGTAGTCCATGAAGGAACCGCCCAGATTGTTGCCGTCAGGGTCGAAGGCGATCACCTCCATGAGGGCCATGCCCACCCCGTCGGCGAGCCCCCCGTGGACCTGTCCCTCGACGATCATCGGGTTGATGCGAGGGCCGCAGTCGTCGACGGCGATGAAGCGGCGGACCTTGACCATGCCGGTCCCCGGGTCGACGTCGACGACGCAGATGTAGGCGCCGAACGGGTAGGTGAGGTTGGGCGGGTTGTAGACCACCGACGCATCGAGGTGTCCCTCCACCCCCTCGGGGAGCTCCAGGCTGCCGTGGGAGGCGAAGGCGATCTCCTGGATGGTCTTGCCCTGCTCGGGGTCGCCCTTGACCTGCCAGCGACCGTGGTCCCATTCGAGGTCGTCGGCCGAGCACTCGAGGGCGGCGGCGGCGATGATGCGAGCCTTGTCCCGGACCCGCTGGGCGGCGACGGCGACGGCCGCGCCCGACACCGGCGTCGAGCGCGACCCGTAGGTACCCAGGCCGAACGGGGTGTTGTCGGTGTCGCCGTGGATGACCTCGATGTCCTCGGGGGGGATGCCGAGCTCGTGGGCCACGATCTGGGCGAAGGTGGTCTCGTGGCCCTGCCCCTGGCTCTGCACGCTGATGCGCACCTGAGCCTTCCCGGTGGGATGGACGCGCAGTTCCGCCCCGTCGGCCATGCCCAGCCCGAGGATGTCCATGTGCTTGCGCGGCCCGGCGCCGACGCCTTCGGTGAAGAAGGAGATGCCGATCCCCATCAGCGGCTCCCGGCCCCCATCCGAGGGGGTCCGTTCCCCTGCTGCGGCCCGGCGCTCCGCTTGTTCCCTGCGCAACTCGTCGTAGCCGGCGATGCGCATGGCCTCGGTCAGGGCGCGGGGGTACTCCCCCGAGTCGTACTCCCAGCCGGTCGGCGTGGTGTAGGGGAACTGCTCGGGCCGCAACAGGTTCTTCATGCGCAGCTCGGCGGGGTCGGCGCCGAGCTCGTCGGCCAGGCAGTCGACCATGCGCTCGACCAGGTAGACCGCCTCGGTGATGCGGAACGAGCAGGCGTAGGCCACCCCGCCCGGCGCCTTGTTGGTGTAGACGGCGGTGACGTTGCAATGGGCGGCCGGGTAGTCGTAGGAGCCGGTGAAGATGTGGAAGAACCCGGCCGGGAACTTGGTGGGCTGAGCCACCCCGTTGAACGCCCCGTGATCGGCGAGCACGTTGACCCGCAATCCGAGGATCTTGCCGTCGCGGGTGGCGGCGATCTCCCCGTGCATGTGGTAGTCGCGGGCGAAGGAGGTGGACATCAGGTTCTCGGATCGGTCCTCCATCCACTTCACCGGGGCCCCGGTGACGATGGAGCCCACGATCGAGCACACGTAGCCCGGGTAGATGCCGACCTTGTTGCCGAACCCTCCGCCGATGTCGGGGGAGATCACCTGGATCTTCTGCTCGGGCAGGCCGGCGACGAGGGCGTAGAGGGTGCGATGGGCGTGGGGGGCCTGGGTCGTCGTCCAGATGGTCAGCTTCCCGGTGACCTTGTCCATGTGGGCCACCGAGCCGCACGTCTCCATCGGCGCCGGGTGGGTCCGCGGATAGAGCATGTCCTGGGCTACGACCACCTCGGCGTTGGCGAAGACCTCGTCGCAGGCCGCCTTGTCGCCGGCCTCCCAGTCGTAGATGCGGTTGTCGGTGCGCCCCTCGAGGTCGTCACGGATGAGCGGGGCATCAGCGTCCAGCGCCTTCTGGGCGTCGATGAGCGCGGGCAGGACCTCGTAGTCGACGTCGATGAGCTCGAGAGCATCGCGGGCCGCGTAGCGGTCCTCGGCGACCACGAAGGCCACCTCCTGGCCCTGGAAGCGGACCTTGTCGGTGACCAGCACCGATTGGACGTCACCGGAGAGGGTCGGCATCCACGCCAGCTTCAGGGTCTCGAGGATCTTGCCGGTGATGACCGCTTTGACCTTGGGGTGGGCCTCGGCGGCGCTGGTGTCGATGGAGATGATGCGGGCATGGGCATAGGGGCTGCGCAGCACCGCCCCGTGGAGCATCCCGGGCAGGTTGACATCGTCGACGTAGTTGCCCTGACCCCGAACGAAGCGGACGTCTTCCTTTCGCAGCATGCGGCCGAAGCCGATCGGGTTGCCGGCCTCGCTCAGGGGAACGTCGGTGGTGGTCATGCCGACACCTCCGTCTGGCTGCCGGCCGCCCGCTGGAGGGACCGGATGATGTTCTCGTACCCTGTGCAACGGCAGATGTTGCCGGAGATGGCCTCGCGGATGGTTTCGACGTCGGGGTGGGGATCCCGGTCGAGCAACCACCGGCCGGTCATCAGCATGCCGGGGGTGCAGAAGCCGCACTGCAACCCGTGTTCCTGCATGAACGCGTCCTGGAGGGGGTCGAGCTCTCCGCCGGCGTCGAGATCCTCGACCGTGCGGACCGTGTGCCCGGCGGTCATCGCCGCCAGGATCGTGCAGCTCTTGACCGGTGTGTCGTCGACCCAGACGGTGCACGCCCCGCAGTTCGAGGTATCACACCCCCAGTGGGTGCCCCGCAGCCTGAGGTTGTCGCGCAGGAAGTGCACCAGCAGGAGGCGAGGCTCGACGTCCTCGGTGACCTCAGTGCCGTTGACCGTCATGGTGACCTGCATCAGCTGTCCCTCCCCTGGGCTCGGGCGACGGCGGCGGACAACGCTCGATGCGTCAGCTCGCCGATCAGATGGCGTTTGTAGTCCTCGGGACCGCGCTGGTCGCCGTAGGGGTGGCAGTGCTCGGCGCAGGCAGCAGCCGCCTCCGCCAGGGTTTCCTCGTCCGGGGCGCGGCCCCGTAGGAGATCTTCGGCTTCGGTGCACGTGAAGTGCTCGGCGCCGACCGCGGCCTGCCCGATCCCGACGTCGGCGATGGTGCCCCCATCCAACTGGATGAAGACCCCGGCGGCGGCGATGGCCCAGTCGCCGACCCGGCGCTCGACCTTCTGATAGGAGCTGCCGGCGCCCGGCCGGATCGGTACCCGGACCTCGACGAGCATCTGGGCACCCTGGACCCTGGTCTCGTAGGGCCCGGTGTGGAAGTCGCGCACGGCGATGGTCTCACTGCCATGGGCGGAGCGGACGATGACGCGGCCCCGCAGGGCGGACAGGACGGCGGAGAGGTCCTCGGATGGATCCGCCTGGCACAGCGAGCCGCCGATGGTGCCCCGGTTGCGCACGATCGGGTCGGCGATCACCCGCTCGGCGTCGGCGAAGATGCGGTAGTGCTCGGCCAGCAGGGCGGAGTCCAGCAGCTCGGCGTGGCGGGTCATGGCCCCGATGGCGATGTCGTCGCCGTCGAGGCGGATGTAGTCGAGGTCGGACAGGTCGTTGATGTCGATGAGCGTCTCGGGCCGGGCCAGGCGCAGCTTCATCATCGGCAGGAGGCTGTGACCCCCGGCGATGAGCCGGGCCTCGGGGCCGTGGCGCTCCAACAGGGCCAGGGCGTTGTCCACGCTCGTGGCCCGTTCGTACTCGAACGGCGCGGGTACCTGCACGCGTTCCCCCCTTGTGGCAGCGACTGGTCCGAGGTTGATCATGGGCCGGGCCGCTGACGATCGTCAACACGAGCTGAGCAGTACCTTAGCCCGTGGCAGGTGTTGGCCGGAGAGGACTGGCTGGTCGACCCCTCCGGTGCCGATCCGTCCACCGAGGTCGGGTTGCTGCTCGGCCACCTCCGGGTTCCCGAGGACCGGGTCCGGGTCTTTCCGAGCCAGGCGGCGGCGTGGTCGGCGGCGGGGGAAGGCGCCGGGGGAAGGCGCCGGCCATCGGCCGCGCGACCTCGACGGGGGGCGCTCGTCCGCCTCGAGGCCACCCCCGTTGAGCTTATGTGGTACGTGAGCTCGCTCCCGGCCGAGCGGCCCGCCGGCGGTGAGCGCCCTGCGCCGGTTCCTGGTCACGACCGAGGCCATGCTGAGCATGCACCGCAGCGACGGTGGTGTCCCGGCCAGCCGCTCCCGTCCCCCGGTCTACGTGACGCTCTGGAGCCGAGGAGCGGGACGCCGCCCCGGGGGCGACCACGCCACGGTGACCACGGTCGTGACGGCCAGGTCCGGGTCGGCGCCGAGGGCGGCGTCGATGTCGGGGTCCCGATCGGGGCCGAGGCACAGGCGGCGGCGGGCGAAGGCCACGTAGGCGGCCCGGTCCATCCTCGCCTTGCGCGGCGGCCGCTGGGTCCGGCGAACGGTGGGGCGGCGGCCAAGGTCGGCGACCACCTCGACCAGCAGGTCAGCCGAGGGCCCGTCGGGGCGCCCCAGTCCCCAGAAGCGTTCCCACAGCGGGGTGAGCGGCGACTGGGGGTGGCGGTCGGTCAGCTCCACGACGACCAGGCGGCGAGCGTGGTCGTCGAGGGCGGCGAGGAAGGGGGCGATATCGGCCACGTTGTAGGCGACGTGATGACACACGACCACATCGGCGCTCGGCACCTGGGCGGCGACGTCCGGCCAGCGCCCCTGCACCTCCCGGTGGGCCGCACCGGTGTCCCCGGCCGCGGCGGCGAAACCGGCCAGCATGTCCGGCGCCGGATCGACACCGATGAGGGCGGTGGCCGGCGGGACGAGCGGTATGCTGGCCGCCCCTCCCCCACAACCGATATCGAGCACCGAGCCGCCGCCCTTCAGCGCGCTGAGCGCCAGGTGGTGCGACGCGGTCAGCGGCGCCGTCGTACCCGGCTCGACCCGGAACAGCGAGGGAGGGAACGACCAGGGGCTCTCCGGGGCGGACGCCAGGATGGGTTCGGGGATGGCCCAGCCGGCGAGCTCTGCGGCCCAGCGGGCCGCCGGAGTCTTCCCCTCCGTCATGCCGCCAGTTCATCACGCCCGGCTGGTGACGGGCGAGGTAGGCGGACCAGGTGAGGCGGGCCCGCACGTTGATCCTGGCCGCGATCGCGGGCATACTGACTCCGGTGGTCGTTGTGCTTAGCAATGGTACTGGTCATCGAGAAGGCCGAGGAGCGGACATGACGGACCTCAAACGCCGAGAGCCGGCGACAGATCAAGTGGTGCCGAGCATGACCTGGGAGACCCGCGACGGCTTCGCCGACGACGACCCCTACTACGTGACCGGCGGTCTTCCCGTCATCCGTGCCGACGGCCAAGCCCTCGAAGCCAGGTAGCCCGGTGGCCACCGTTGCGCCCCGACCGGGCCGGTCCAGCGACGAGCTCGCCTACGGCACCGCCCGGGCCCGATGGGTCATCGCCGCGTCCGTCCTCGGCTCGGGGATCGCCACACTCGACGCCACCGTTGTCGGCATCGCCCTGCCCGCGGTCGGCCGGACCTTCCACAGCGGTCTGGGGACGCTGCAATGGGTCGTCACCGGATACGCCCTTACCCTTGCCGCCTTCTTGCTCCTCGGCGGCTCTCTCGGCGACCGCTTCGGGCGCCGGCGGGTGTTCTCGGTCGGCGTCGTGTGGTTCGCGCTGGCCTCGGCGGCCTGCGGTCTCGCCCCCAACGCCAGCGTCCTCATCGTCGCTCGGATCCTCCAAGGGGTCGGAGGGGCCATGCTCACGCCCGCCAGTCTCGCCATCCTGCAAGCATCGTTCCGGCCCGTCGACCGCCCGCGGGCCATCGGAGCCTGGTCCGGCCTGGGGGGGCTGGCGACCGCCGCCGGCCCGCTGGTCGGCGGCTACCTCATCGCCGCCGGGTCGTGGCGGTGGGTGTTCTTCATCAACGTCCCCATCGCCGCCGCCGTGTTGGCCGTGGCCGCCCGTCACGTCCCCGAATCCCGAGATCCCTCCGTCTCCGGCCGCCTCGACACCGTGGGCGCCGCCTTGGCGGTGCTCTTCCTCACCGGCACCACCTACGGGCTGATCGAAGGTCCGACGCACGGATGGACCTCCCCCGCGGTGCTGATCGCCCTGGTCGGCGCCGCCGTGGCCGCCCCCTCCTTCCTTATCGTCGAACGGTCCCGGGCGAACCCGATGCTGCCGCTCACCATGTTCCGCCAGCGGCAGTTCTCCGCCGCCAACGCCGTCACCTTCGTCGTCTACGGAGCGCTCGGCGGGGCCCTGTTCCTGCTTCCTGTCGAGCTCCAACTGGTCTCTCGATACACGGCCCTGCAGTCGGGCCTGTCCCTGCTGCCCGTCACCGCCATCATGCTGGTCTTCTCGGCTCGCTCCGCCCGCCTGGCGGCGCGCATCGGTCCCCGCCTGCAGATGAGCCTGGGTCCGGTTGTCGTCGGCGCCGGACTGATCGGCCTGACCCGCGCCACCGACGGCCGGGCCTACGTCACCTATGTCCTCCCCGCCATCCTCGTCTTCGGGATCGGGCTGGCCCTCACCGTCGCCCCCCTGACCTCGACGGCCCTGGGCGCAGCGCCGCCCGAGCACGCCGGAGTGGCCTCGGCGGTCAACAACGTGATCGCCCGGGCCGCCGGGCTCATCGCCGTGGCCGTGCTCCCCTTGCTGGCCGGTATCACCGGTGCCACCGCGCTTCGACCACCGCTGTTCGCCACCGGGTTCCGGATCGCCGTGACCGTCGCCGGGCTCACGTGTGCGGCGGGTGGCGTCGTCGCCCTGGCCGTCATCCGCAACCCGTCGGACTCGGATCCAACACCACTGCGCCATCTCCGCCGGTGGCACTGCGCCCTCGACGGGACCCCCGTCCAACCCGCTTCGACACCTGCCACCTCGGCCTGATCCTCTCCCCATCCGCCCGACCCGCACAGCGAGGACATTCCCCCATGCCGCCTACGCTTGGCTCGCGGTCATGACCTCGCCCGATCGCACGGCGTGGCGGACCGTCCTCGAGGCCCAGAGCGCGTTGATGCGTCTCTACGAGAGTGAGATGCAGGCGTCGTCGGGCATCTCGCTGGCTTGGTACGACGTGTTGATCCATCTCTCCGAGGCCAGGGATGGGACGATGCGGATGAGCGAGCTGGCCAGCGCCCTGCTGCTCAGCCGTTCCTGGCTCACCCGCCGGATCGACGGCATGGAGGCTGCCGGTCTGGTGGAGCGGTGCCGCGCCAGCGACGACGGGCGCGGCGTGTGCGCGAGGCTGACCGGCGAGGGTCGGACCATGTGTCGAAAGGCGACGCTCATCCACGTCGGCTCGATCCGCAGGCACTTTCTGGCCTACCTGGAGCCAGGCCAGATCGAGACGATCGACCAGTGCTTTGCCCGCATAGAAGCCCACGCGCGGATCAGCCTCAACCGAAAAGGTACGTTGCGACCCGCAT
>JALYVP010000414.1 GCA_030853185.1 Actinomycetota bacterium
TCCTAAGCCTCTCCTAAGCCCGGATCCACCGAAGGGTGGGGTCTGAACGGATGGGACCATCCGCGGAAAAGGTGCCCCCACCTGCGAGAATGTTGGTTAGCGAAGCCACATTCACGCAGAGCCGGAGGGCACCTTCCCGATGCGCACATTCTTGCACAGCCTGGACCGGACTGGGGTGGTCTTCGATGATGAGCACTTGGTGGCTGACGCCGGGCTGATCCTGCCCGCCACCCTGGCCGAACACCTCGGCCTGCGCGAACTGTTCGACTCCCATGTCGATCTGGGCGCCGCCGCGGGCCGGGCCAATGTGGGGCACAAGGCGATGACGGTGATCCACTCGGTGCTCGCCGGTGGCGACTCGATCGACGACTGCGACTTGTTGCGGGCCGGGTCGACCGCCAAGGTGCTCGGCCATGGTGTCCGGGCGGGCTCGACGATCGGTGTGTTTTTGCGGAGTTTCACCAATGGAACGCAAACGGTCATTGCTTGACACTGCCTCCTTTGGCTGTCGGGGGTGGCGGCGGGACCGGCTCGCTCGGGTCTTGGTGGTGGTGATGGCGCGGATCGGGCTGTTGTCGGGCGGGTCGTCGTCGAGGGGGAGGCGAAGGCGGAGCTCGACCTGCCAGCCTTCGACGCGCACGTCTTCGAGGACGAGGCGCAGTAGTTGTTGGCGCTGGGCGAAGTCGGTGTCGTCGAGGGTGGCCAGGGCCCGCTCGGCGAAGGCCTCGACGTGGCGGGTGAGCCGGTTGTGCTCGCTGAGCTCGGTGTGGCGGTCGGCGAGGGCGTGACGCTGTTGGTCCAGGTGATGCCGGCGGGCGTCGAGCTCACCGGCGCGTTTGGTCATCTCGGTGGTGTCGATCACGCCAGTCTGGTAGAGGTCGGCCAGGCGGCGCCGTTCGGCTTCGGCACCGTCGATCCGACGGTCGATGTGGGCCAGTTGGGCGGCGACGATCTCGTTGTCGGGGGCGGGGGTCTGGGCGGCGATGGCGGTTTCGCCGGCGGCGAGCAGGTCGGGGCGGGCGAGTAGTTGGCGCACCTGGTCGAACACGAAGGTGTCGAGCTCGTCGGCCCGGATGCGCCGCTCGGGGCAGCGGCGGTCCTCGCCGCCGGCGCGCAGCGGGTCGCGGTGGGGGCAAGAGTAGTAGCGGGCGGTCTGGGGGCCCCGACCGGCTCGCTGACCCCGGATGGTCGTGTGGCAGGTGACCTTCACCCCGCAGTGGCCGCAGCGCACCAGGCGTCGCAGCAGGAACGTGTCGGGCTGGGTGCGCCGCGAAGCGAAGCCGCTGTTGTCCCGGGCGGCACCTTCGACGGCTTCGAAGCTGTCGGTGTCGACGATGGCAGGGATGGGGATCTCGATCCACTCATCTCGGGGCCGGCGGGTCTGGCGCTCTCGTCCGAGGGCGGGGTCGTAGCTGTTGGACGTTCGGTTCCAGTACAGCCGGCCGATGTAGGCCTCGTTGCGCAGCAGGCGCCCTATGGTGGCGAGCGGCCAGATGGGCTTGCCGTCCGGTGAGGCGACACCGTCGGCTCTCAGGTTGATGGCGATGCGGCGGATGCCGGCACCGCCGAGGTATTCGGCGAACATGCGGCGCACCACGGCCGCTTCTGGTTCATGCACGATCACATGGGCGGGCCCGGCCGGGCTGCGGGGGACACGGCGGTAGCCGTAGGGGACCTTGTGCGACAGCACCTCACCGGCCCGGGCCCGGAACAGCTTGCCTCGCCGTTCGCGTTCAGCGAATTTCGCCTTCTCGTACTCGGCGATGACGCCTTGGACTTGGACCAGCAGCCGGGCCTGGGGGTCGTCGAGGGGCGGGGCGTCGGTGAAGAACACCGGGACCCGATGGCGGGCCAACTCGTCGAGGATCAGCACCTGGTAGGCGTAGGCGCGGGCGAGGCGATCGGGCGACAGGCACCAGATGGCGTCGATCACACCGCCTTGGGCGGCGTCGCGCAGCGAGTCCAGCCCGGGGCGGTCCAGGCGGGCCCCCGAATAGCCGTCGTCGACGAACTCGGCCACCAGCTCGTCGCTGCCGGCGGCGACCTTGGCCCGCAGCGCTTCGAGCTGTGAGCCGATGGTCCCTCGGGCCTCTTGGGCTTCGGTCGACACCCGAGCATAGATACCTACTCTCATGATCGGCTCCTCTTCGTCGTGGCGGAAACGAGGCCGGCCGGCTCGGTTTGGCCGGGCGGCCTCGCCCCGGCGGGGACCGGCACCGACGGCGCCAGCATGTCCTCGTCGAGAAGGTCAATGACTGCAACGGGTTCGGAACACTCGGGGCACAGACCGCCAACGCCCACCCGGGCCATGAACGATCCGCACTCGTCGCATCTTTGCGAGCCGAGCGCTCTGAACCCACAGCCGGCACACTCGTAGACGGTGACGGGCCGGCGGGGGCGGGGGCCAGGAACGACAACCGGCGACAGCGGCGCCCGGTGAGCTCGGACCCAAGCGGTGCGCCGACAACGGTCGGAGCAATACCTTCTCCGGCCCGAGATGGTGAAGACGCCACCGCACACCGGGCAGGCCATCG
>JALYVP010000121.1 GCA_030853185.1 Actinomycetota bacterium
CCGCGAGCCGGTGCGGGCTCGCCGGGCCCGGGCTCCGGGCACCTCGGCGGAGCTGGTGCGGGCCGGGGGGGTGGCGCTCTCCGGCGGCGCCGCTGCCCAGGGGGCGGTCGTCGCCCAGGTCGTCGACCACGGCCACTGAGGGAGACGGTCCCTCCGTGTCGGCCGGAGACGCATGGCCAGGACCGCGCAGACGGCCAGCGTCACCATGTTCAGGTGCAGCACCGTCGGCGATCCGAACACCTTGTAGATGCCCGCGCCGGCCAGGCCGGCCAGGGAGGTGGCGACCGACGATCCGATGGCCAGCTTGGAGTTGGCCTCCACCAGTTCCTCGTCGCGCTCGACGGCGCTGGGCACGAGGGACGCCCTGGCCACCAGATAGGCCTTGGAGCACACCAGGAAGGTGAACGCGGCCGGGAACAACCACAGGCTGTGGATGACCGAGGCCATGAAGCCGCAGGCCACCAGGCGGCCCGCCGACGACACGGCCATGATCGCTCGCCGCCCGCCTCGCACCCGCTCGATCGCCGGGCCGACGAACGGGCCGACGACGAGGAACGGCAACACGGTGCAGATCAGGCCGAGCGCGGTCTTGCCGCGGGCGGCGTGCAACGACACGCTGACAAAGACGGATCCGGCCAGGGCGACCGTCACCCACACGTCAGCGGCCGTGGACAGGACTTGGACGACGACCAGGCGGGCGAAGGGACCGGACGGGCGCTCCGGTCGGCTCGGCCCCAGCCGCACCGGATAGGTGACGAGCGGCCAGATCCTCCCCCGACGCGCGGGGGTGGAGGATCGGGTCGCGTGCATGGCACCGCTCAGGCTAGAGCCTTTCTGCGGTCCTGACCGAGCCGCTCAGCGGGTACGACGGGCGTCGGGGTCGTCCAACAGGGAGGCGACGGAGACGGGCAACGCTCCGGCGATCAGATCGGCCAGGCTGACCTCCTCGAGCACCGAACGCAGACTGGCCCGCAGGGCGATCCACACCTCGGCCAGGCCTTCCGCCGCGCCCCGGTAGGTGACATCCTCGGGCCGTTGCCCCCGCACGCTGGCCAGGGGGCCGTCGGTCGCCCGGACGACCTGGGCCACCGTGATCTGGTCGGCCGGGCGGGCCAGCCAGTACCCACCCTCCACCCCCCGCCTCGAAACCAGCAGGCCGTGGTTTCGCAGCTGGGCGAGGATGGTCTCGAGAAACTTGGGCGGCAGGCCCTGGCGCTGCGCCAGTTGCTCACCCTTGAGCGGGCCATCCTCGTGGCTGCCCAGCTCGATCAGGGCTCGTACCGCGTAGTCCGCCCTGGCGGAGATCTGCACGGCCGGGGGTGGGCCTTCAGCTGCCGGGCGGCAGGTAGGCGGCCGTGGTGAACCGGCCGCCGGCGGCCTCGAGGATCCACACCGAGCCCTTGGCCTGGCGCGGTCGGGAACCGAGATCGATGCGGTCCTCGTCGGCCAGCGGCACCAGGACGTCGGGTATGACGTCGCCGTGGGTGCACAGCGCCACCTTGTCGTCGACGAGGGAACGGACCAGCGCCAGTGCGCTGTCCCCCTGGCCCTCGGCCAGGGCCGGGGAGCACTCGACGCCAAGACCGAGCTCGGTCGCCAAGGGGACGACGGTCTGCAGGCAGCGCTCGAAGGGACTGGAGAGGATGCGTTGCACGGCCCACGGTCCGAGCGTCCTCACCAGGGCGTCGGCCTGTCGCCGGCCCTTGGCGGACAGCGGTCGGAGCCGATCGTCGCCCGCCCACTCCTTGCGTGCCTCCGCATGGGCGTGACGGATCAGGAGCACGGGCACCCCGCCAGTTTGCCAGGCTCCGGCGCCACTTCCCACCTGATGGGAGCGGGACCGTTCTCCTCGCCGGGGACGGGACCGTTGCGACGGCTACGCTGGCCTCGATGAAGACGCAGACGGGGCGGGTGCCGGTCCAGTCTGAGGCCAGCGACGGCCGACTCGGGCTCGGAACCATCCGTCGCGGGGTGCGGGAGCTGGGGTTGGGCCTGATCACGGCCGGCGTGATCATCTTGGCGTTCGTGGCCTACCAGCTGCTGGGCACGAACCTGACCGAAGCCCACAACCAGAGTCGCCTGAAGGCCAACTTCCTGGCCGCGCCGGCCGGCCCCCTCTCCGGCGGAACACCGAGCGCCGCCGCCGGTCCGAGTGCGCCGAGCGGCGCCATCGACCACCTGGTCATCCCCAAGATCGGCGTCGACACCTACGTGGTCGAGGGAGTGGCGGAGGCCGACCTGGTCAACGGACCGGGCCATTATTCCCAGACCGTGCTACCGGGGCAGAACGGCAATGCCGCCATCGCCGGGCACCGCACCACCTACGGCGCCCCGTTCTTCCGCCTCGACGAGTTGTCGCCCGGTGACGACGTCGACATCACGGCCCGAGGCGGCAAGCAGTTCCGGTACCAGGTCACGGGGTCGATGGTGGTGAGCCCTGATGACGTCGCCGTGCTCAACCCCACCCCCGATGCCCGGCTCACCCTCACCACCTGCAACCCCCGCTTCAGCGCCACCTCCCGCCTGATCGTCGTGGGCAAGCTCGTCGGCCTGCCGGTGCCGGCGACCACGGCGTCGGCCAACGTGGCGCCCACGGCGCCGCCGAACCTCACCGGGGGCAACCATCAGGCCTACGCCCCGACCTTCATCTACGGCGGTCTCGTTGTGCTGGCCTGGATCCTGACCCGGCTGCTGATCAACCGGACCCGGCGCTGGAAGCGGGCGGGGGCTTTCGTGGGTGGCATCGCCGTGTGCTGCGTGCCTCTGTGGTTCTGCTTCGAGAACGTCGTGCGCCTCCTGCCCTCGAGCATCTGAGCGGCTGGCGGCCCACAGACCGACAGCCCAGATCACCCGAGGGTGCTACGTGGGGTAGGTCCGCAACTCGACCGTTGTGCCCTCCGGGGCCCGCACGTAGAGCGCCACACCGTCGCCCCTGGCCCCGAAGCGCGGCGCCGGGCCGTCGAGAACCTCCAAGGCCCCGGAGGCGGCCAACCGATCGAGATCGGCGGTGACCACGACGCAGAGGTGGTCCATGTTGGTACCCGACGGGGTGGCGGCCAGCAGGTCGATGATCGTCCCGTCGTTGATCCGCACCGAAGGGAACGGCGCCCGCCCCGCCCTCCACGCCTCGACCCGCACTGGCGCCAGGCCCAGCAGCCCGCACCACCAGCCGAGCGATGCCTCGACGTTCGCGGTGTTGATCACCACATGGTCGAGGTCCACGACGGCCATCTCGGCGACCGGCACGAGGGTAGCGGTGGCACTGTCAAGCACGGGGCGGTCCCGGTCGTAGGTGAGTCGCCGGCGGGCCTCGTCGATCGGCAGCCATTCGGCGACGTCGACTTCGTTGTCCGGCCTGACGCTGCCGCCGGCGACGGTCATGGCCCAGTAGCGGACGGCCTTGTTGCGGCCGTTGCGGTCGACGTAGGTGGTGGATCGCAGCTCGGGGCCGAGAACACCGAGGACGCTCGATTCTTCCTGCACCTCGCGCCGGGCGGCGGCCTCGTCGTCCTCGCCGGGGTCGACCTTGCCTTTGGGGAGGCTCCAATCGTTGTAGCGGGGCCGGTGGATGACGACCACCTCGATGCCGGACGGTCCCCGCCTCCAGACCACCCCGCCCGCCGCCCGCACCACGCCTTCGCCGGCCGACGAACCGCCGGGCCCGCCGGGGGCGCCGGTCATCGCCGGGGGGCTGGCGGTCCGGGCTCCGCCGCCGGCACGTACAGCGACTCGGGCTCGCGTCGCTGGCGGCCGCGGTCGACGGCCCGTTGCTGGAAGTGTCGTTGGGCGTTGAACCCGGTGACCACCGGCACCTTCTGCCATGTGGCGTCGCGACGCAGCTCCCAGGCCAGGGCGTCGTCCGCCAGCTCGATCTCGAGGATGCGGCGCAAGCGGGCGGCCAGGTCGGGGTCGGAGACCGACACAACCGCTTCGACTCGCCGGTCCAGGTTGCGTTCCATCATGTCGGCCGACCCCAGGTACACCTCGCCGCCGCCGGGGAGGATGTGGGGGACGTCGTAGTGGCCGTCGTCGGTCGGGGTGGCGGCGCGGGGCTGGTCCGGGCCGGGGCCTTCGGCCCCGCCGCCGAAGTAGAAGACCCGCGAGTGCTCCAGCCACCGCCCGACGACGGAGCGGACCCGGATGTTGTCGGACAGGCCGGGCACCTGCGGTCGCAGGCAGCAGATGGCCCGGGTGATCAGGTCGATCGAGACGCCCGCCGCCGAGGCTTCGTAGAGGGCGTCGATGATGCCGCTGTCCACCAGGTTGTTGAGCTTCCAGACGATCCGGCCCCGCTGGCCCAGGTCGGCCTCGCGGGCGATGAGCTCGAGGACCCGAGGCCGAAGGGTGGCGGGGGCGACCAGCAGCCGGCGGTAGTCGACCCGTCGGCTGTAGCCGGTGAGGAAGTTGAACAGGTCGGTGAGGTCTTCGCCCAGCTCGGGGTCGGCGGTCAGCAGGCCGAGATCCTCGTAGAGGCGGGCCGTCGTCGGGTTGTAGTTGCCGGTCCCGATGTGGCAGTAGCGACGGACCCCACTGCCCTCCTGGCGCACAACCAGGGCCGTCTTGGAATGGGTCTTCAGCCCGACCAACCCGTAGACCACGTGGACTCCGGCCTCCTCGAGCGCCCGGGCCCAGCCGATGTTGGCCGCCTCGTCGCCTCTGGCCTTGAGCTCGACGAGGGCGGCTACCTGCTTGCCTCTCTCCGCGGCTCGGATCAGGGCCTGGATGATGGGGCTGTCACCCGATGTCCGGTACAGGGTCTGCTTGATGGTGAGGACCTTGGGGTCGACGGCCGCCTGGTTGATAAATGCCTCGACCGACGACGCGAAGCTGTCGTAGGGGTGGTGGACCAGGATGTCGCCCTGGCGGATGGCCGCGAACAGGTCGAGCGGCTCGTCGTCGGCGGAGGCCAACCGGGGGGCGGTGACCGGCGCGAACGGCTCGTCCTTCAGTTCCGGGCGATCCAGGTTGTGGAGGACCCACAGGGCGCCGAGGTCGAGCATCCCGGCCACGTCGTAGACATCGCTGGGTTGCAGGTCGAGCTCTCGGGTCAGCAGGGTACGGACCTCGTCGGTGACCGTCTCGTCGAGCTCCAGGCGCACGGCCCGTCCGAAGCGGCGACGGCGCAGCTCCATCTCGACGGCGGCCAGCAGGTCGTCGGCTTCGTCCTCCTCGAGGGTCAGGTCGGCGTTGCGGGTGACCCTGAAGAAGTGGTGGCTGGCGATCTCCATGCCGGGAAACAGGGCGTCGAGGTAGGCGGCGATGACCTGCTCGAGGGGGAGGAACCGCACGCCGTCGGGCATGGAGATCAGCCCGGGCAGCAGCGGCGGGACCTTCAGGCGGGCGAAGCGGCGCTCGCCGGCCACGGGGTCGCGGACGATGACGGCCAGGTTGAGCGACAGGTTGGAGATGTAGGGGAATGGGTGGCCCGGGTCCACGGCCAGCGGGGTGAGCACCGGGAAGATCCGCTCGTCGAAGACCTTCTTCAGCCAGGCGCGATCGTCGTCGTCGAGGTCGTCGACGCCCGACAGCCGGACGCCCCGCTCGGCCAGAGCAGGGAGGAGGTCGTCGTGGACCACCTGTCGACGGCGCTCGAAGAGCGCCTCGGTCTCGCCCCGGATGGCCTTGAGCTGGTCGGACGTGGACAGGCCGTCAGGGGCGGTCCCCGACACCCCGGCGGCCACCTGATCCTTGAGACCGGCCACCCGGACCTGGAAGAACTCGTCCATGTTGGAGGAGAAGATGGCGACGAACTTGGCCCGCTCCAGCAGTGGATCGACGGGGTTCTCGGCCAGGGCCAGGACCCGGCTGTTGAAGTCGAGCGTGCTCAGCTCCCGGTTGAGGAAGTGTCGCTCGCCGTCGGCGATCACATCGGTGATGACCTCCGGCGGGGGGACGGCGTCGCCCACGGCGAGACCCAGGCGGGCCGCCGACGCGGCCGGGTCCGAAGCAGCTTCGACGCCGGCGGCGCTCCCGTTGGCGGAGCCGGCGACGGTAGGCGGCGACGGCCGGTTACCGGATCGCCGGTCTGAGCTCGTCGCCCCCGGCTCCTGGGCTTCGGCCACGCGGCCGGGCCGCTGGACGAGCGCCCGGTAGCGATGACGCACCGGCGCCCAACGACCTCCGAACCGGGTCATGACGGGCTCTCCTCACGAGCTGGGGACCTCACGATGCTAGGCGACGCCACGCCCCGATCGTCCTCTTCGCTCAGATCCTTCGCTGCGACACGTTCTCGGCCGCTGGCGGTCCACCGGGGTGGTGGTGGGGCCGCGGGCGAGACACCGTAGTGTTTCAGGCCCAACCGGCAACTGGTTCAGGTGTTACGGGTCGGCGTTCCGTTTTCGGCCGGTCCCGGGGCCAACGGGCGATACGTGTCCTTGGGGGACGACCCCGGAGGCGGTGATGGTTCGATCCCGGGCCGCCACCAGGCCGAACCCGAGGGTCAGCGCGGTGAGCACGGCGACCACCACGAAGGGCCCGACCCACGAGCCGGTGGCGGTGTGGAGGAGGCCGATGGCCAACGGTCCGAGGGCGGCGATCACGTAACCGATCCCCTGGGCCATGCCCGACAGGGCACCGGCGATGCTCGGGCTGCCCGCCCGGGCCATGATGAAGTACAGGGCGAGGGAGATGCTCACCCCCTGGCCCAGGCCGAGCAGGAACGTCAGGGGCAGGGCTCCCCCGAGAGGGATGACAAGCGAGCCGAGGGTGCCGATGATCGACGCGACCGCCGACCCGATGAGCAGGCGCCGTCCTCGCCCGGAGCGGGCCACGATGATCGGCGCGACCACCCCGGTGACCAGGCCTCCGACGCTGAGCGAGGTGTTGACCAGCCCGGCGGTGGCGGCGTCGAGGCCCCGGCTGCGGAACAGGTCGGGAAGGAACGACAGGGTGGCGTAGTAGGTGAGGCTCTGCAACCCCATGAAGGCGGTGACCTGCCAGGCCAACGGGCACCGGGTGAGCGGGATCACGTCGTCGGCGACGGCCAGGTCTCCAACGGTGTGGTGCCCCAGCTGGGGCACCCACAGGACCAGGGCCACGACGGCGGGGACCGCCCACGCCACCAGAGGCAGGCCGACGTCGTGGCTGGCCACGTCGAAGAGGGGCACGCTGACCCCGGAGCTGACCATCGAGCCGATGTAGAGCATGGCCAGGTAGGCACCGAGCAGCTGGCCGGCTCGCTGCGGTGCCCGTCGCTTGACCAGGCTGGACAGCAGCACGTTCATAAATGCGATGCCGCCGGCGGCGACGATCGTCCCCGGGAAGAACCCCCATCGCGGCTCCAGGCTGCGCAGCGCCAGACCGATGGCCACGGCGGCGATGGCCCCACCCAGGCTGCGTTCGTCGCCGAAGCGCCGGCCGCTGCGGGCGGCGACGGGCGAGAAGATCCCGAAGCAGGCCACGGGCACGGTGGCCACCATGGTGAGCACCACCGACGAGTAGCCGTACTGCCGACCGATGTCGTCGAGGATCGACGGCACCGCGGTGACGGCAGGCCGGAGGTTGAGGGCGAGAGCCAGCACGCCGACGACGAAGACGGCGCCGCCCATGCCGGCCGCTGGCCGTCCCGGCCGGTGGGTGCCGGCGGTGTCGAGGAGGGGTTCGTTCATCGCGCTCGCCGCCGCGAGCCGGTCCGGCCTGGGCGCCGGTCCCTAGCGGGACTGGCTGGTCTCGTCGTCGTCGGGCACGCCGAGGTCCCAGTCGAGGAGGATGTTCTCCCGCTCGGCGTCGCGCGCCACCCGCTCCCGGTTCCGCCGGAACTGGGGGTCGTGGGGCGGCAGGAGCAGCAGCCGGGCCTCGGCCCGCTGGCGGAAGCTCTCGATGAGGACCCGGTCGCCGAAGTCCGAGTCGATGCGCCAGTGGGGGGCGACCGGCCCGAGGTAGACCACCCGGATGTGCCCACGGGGTGGTGCCTGTTCCTCGGTCTGTTGCTGAGACATGGCCGCCCATGTTACCAGCAGCCGTTCGTCAAGCAGGCTGGCGGACGGCGATGAAGCAACTTCTTCCGTACTCGGCGATGTAATTGTCGTTGACGATGCCATCGAGAAAGTCGTACTGCTCGTAGACGAGGTCGAACCCGACATCGACCAGCGTCTGGAGAAGGTGTCGCTTCTCGATCCAGAACGATACCGTGTTCCCGATCGAGGACCAGGGGTGAGCCAGGAGATCTTCGGCGCTCAGGCCCTCGGGATGCTCGTAGTACCAGCGGCCCGGCACACCCTCGTTCGTCGTGAGCTCGGAGAGGTTCGAAAACTGCTCGGGCAGCGTATCGGTGGCGAAATGGGTGTGGAGGATGAGGGCTCGGCGGGTGCAACGACTCATCACGTGGAGAAAATCGACCGGGTTGTCCAAGTGGTAGAGCAGCCCCGAGCAGAACGTCAGGTCAAAGACACCATGACGCTCCAGGTTGCGTACGTCGTCCGTGACGAATCGCAGGCCCGGCAGGTCGAGCTGGCCTGCACCGAACTCACAACGATCGATGTTCGCCTGCCTGCCGTCGATGCCCAGGGCAGAGAAGCCCGCTCGGGCCAGCAGGGCGGTGTAGCCGCCCTCCAGACAGCCGAGATCGACGGCCGAGTACTCCTGCGGAGCTCTGCCCGGAAAGAGCAGGTCGACGGATCGCAACACGGCCCGGGCCATAGGACGATCCTCCAGCAGCATGTCCCCGGGAATGGTGACGCTGCCATCTGCCAGCGAAAGGTTGTGGGCCGTGAATGGCAGGAGGGTGGGGCTGTCGCTCTGTCCAACCGGAGGCATCGACGCCCTCCTTTCTCGTCGGACCCTACGGCGCATGTCGTGTGGATTGGAGTCGATCTGCCATCCAGCGCACCGGCGCGGTCACCCGCCAGCTCGACGAGGCCCGCAGCACGCCGACCTCGTGTCGCGCCTCGTCGAGGGATCGGAGAACGTCATCGAGGGCGCCGTGGCTGCGGTGGCCCTCTTGGATGGCGGCCGCCTGCTCCTCCCTCAACATCTCGACCTCGGCCTGCAGGCCGATCAGCTCCGCGATCGTCGATCCGTCGACGGGCCAGGCTCCGGCCCGAAGGTCGGCATGGACCCGCCCATGAGCCGCGTGCCACTCCGCGGGGGAGGCGTCCTCGGGCGGCCCTGACTCGGGCGTCCACGCCCGTCTCAGGGAGGTGACCTCGGGGGCGTCGGTGACGCCGCACAGCAGGGCCGCCTGGACGGCGAAGAGCCAACCCTCCCCGGCATCCATCGTCTCGTCGAACCGTAGACCGAGGTCTTCGACGCAGCTGCGAGGAAAGGCCCATGCGCAGATGGGGGTCCGGTTCTGGTAGAGGTGCTCGGTCATGGAGTAGCGCGACGGCCAGGGGCAACGGGGGCGGTCAACGGGTTCGTAGCTGTCGGCCGGGTCCCCGTGGCCGGGCTGCACCGTCTGAGTGGCGGAGAGGGTCCGGACGAGCCGTCCCGAGTCGGCACCGGCCGCGGCCGCGAACGTCTCGACCCAGTGGGCAAAGGCCACGTCATCTTCTTCCAGGACGGCCAGGTACCGGCCCCGGCCGCGCTGGAACCCCTCGTTGAACAGCCGCCCCCTGCCGCCGCCGGCAACCTCGGCCAGCTCGACACGAGCCCGGAGCTCTTCGGGCATGTCCGCAATGGCGGCGCGGGCGTCGACCAGTGCCTCGTGCGCCGTGTCGGGGCAGCACACGACGACATCGAAGTCCTGGGATGTCTGGGCGGCCAGCGAGAGCAGCACCTCCGCCAGCAGCCCCGGGTGGCTGCCGCCGACGCTGACGACGACGGTCAAGAA
>JALYVP010000415.1 GCA_030853185.1 Actinomycetota bacterium
GTGAGCTTTTAGCAAAGTTTTGCCTGCAGCTCATGTCGGTCTTAGCAACCTCGGGCAGGCTTGTTCCATGCCATCGCCGTCGAGTCGGGACCAAGGTCTGCATCGGATCTCGCGCATGACGCGGCTGGGGGCGGCGGGTGCGCTGGTTGTCGCCGGGCTGTTCACCGCTCTTGTCGCCAGGGCGGTACCGGGTCGAGCGACGACAACGAACCCGGCCGCGTCAACTCCGTCGACGACGACCACCGCCAACCCCGGAACGTCCGACGGAGCGGCCGGGGTGGATAACGGCGGGTCGGCGACCAACGACCCGGCGACCACCCTGGCCCCACCTGTCGAGGTGCCGGCTCCGACACGGGCACCGGCGGCGGTGTCATCGGGAGGTTCGTGACCACGGCGATGGGCACCTTGTCGAGCTTTCCGGCGCTGGGGACGACGGCAACGATCCTGGTGACCGACCCCGGCGTGCTCCCGGCTGCGATGGAGGTGCTGCAAGGGGAACTGAATGCCATCGACGTGGCCTGCAGCCGCTTCCGCCGGGACTCCGAGCTGGCCCAGATCAACGCCGCCGCCGGCCGGCCGGTGCGGGTGTCACCATTGTTCTTTGAGGCGGTCGAGATCGCCCTTCGCGGCGCTCAGATGACAGACGGAAGGGTGACGCCGACGGTGGGTTCGGCGATGAAGGTGCTGGGCTATGACCGCGATTTCACGGTGATCGCTCGGGAAGGGGCGGGCGTCACGGTCACCGCTGTGGCCGTACCGGCCTGGCAGGTCGTCGAGGTCGACGCTTCCTCCTGCAGCGTGCGGGTCCCGGCCGGGGTTGAGCTGGACCTCGGTGCCACCGCCAAGGCCATGTGCGCCGACCGGGCCGCCCGAGCCGCCGCGGCCCGTGTGGGTGGTGGTGTGCTGGTCAGCTTGGGCGGCGATATCGCCGTCGCCGGTCCGCCGCCGGCGGGCGGCTGGGCGATCCGGGTGACCCATGACCATGCCGACCCCCCTGACGGGCCCGGCCAGACCGTCACGATCACAGCCGGGGGCCTGGCCACGTCCAGCACCGAGGTCCGCCAATGGGAACGTGGCGGAACAACCGTTCACCATCTCCTGGACCCGTCCACCGGTCAGTCGGCGCGAGGGTGCTGGCAGACCGTCAGCGTGGCCGCCGGCAGCTGTGTTGATGCCAACATCGCCTCCACGTCGTCGATCATCCTCGGCGGTGACGCCCCCGGCTGGTTGGAACAACGCCGTCTGCCCGCCCGGCTGGTCGACTCGAACGGCGCAGTAACCATCGTCGCCGGGTGGCCGACACCGCCTGAAGCTGGCTGACATGGCTGTGGCCGCGCTGGGCGTCAACTCGCGAGCCTTGTGGTATTTGACCCGAGGAACCGGTCTGGTGGCCTTGGTGCTGCTGACGGTGACCATGGTCCTTGGGATCACGCAGGTGGTTCGCTACGCCCGGCCCGGTCTGGCCCGCTTTGTGATCGCCGGCCTGCACAAGAACGCCTCGCTGTTGGCCGTCGTGTTCCTGGGCGTCCACATCGTGACCGCGGTGGCCGACACCTTCGCACCGATCCGTATCGTCGACGTTTTCGTGCCGTTCGTCGGAACCTACCGTCCTTTGTGGCTCGGACTTGGAGCCGTGTCGTTTGACCTGATGATCGCCCTGATCGTCACCAGCCTTGTCCGAGAGAGAATCGGACTTCGGGTGTGGAAGGCCATCCACTGGGCGGCATACGCATCGTGGCCGGTCGCCTTGGCCCATGGGTTGGGAACCGGGACCGACACCAAACTCAGCTGGGTTCTCTTCGTCTACATCGTCTGCCTCGTAGCGGTCGGGGCCGCCGTGGTGTGGCGGCTTGGGACCGACTGGACCGTCGTGAACACCAAACCCCGGCTGTGGGCGGGCGTGGCATCAGCCGCGGTGATCGTGGCCGTGAGTGGCTGGACCGTCGCCGGACCTCTGCGCCCGGGCTGGGCCAAGACGGCCGGCACCCCGACCAAGCTGCTTGGTGGTGGCGGAACCATCCCAGCCCAATCACCCACAGCGCCTGCGTCCTCGCCCCCGTCCTCGACAACGCCTCAGTCGACGGGCGGGTTCCCGGCCCCGTTCGCCGACCGCTTCACCGGCACGCTGACCCAGGCGGGCCCCGCCGGTGACGGGAATATCTCGGTCACCATATCCGGGTCGCTGACCGGACCCGCAGCCGGCCAGCTTGTGGTGATTCTTCTGGGTTCTCCTGCCGGTGGTGGCGGGATAGCTCTGCGCCGGGGAAGCGTGTCGGTTGGACCGAACAGCCAACCCCGCCAGTATCAAGGTTCGGTCGCCCAGCTCTCCGGACAGCAGATCCTGGCCCGGGTCTCCGACACCAACGGCCACCAGATGTCGCTCACCATCGACCTGAACCTGTCGGGACAAACGACCACCGTGACCGGAACCGTCCAAGGGACCGTATGACTCGCGCCCCGTTGACCAACGTGCGGGCCGCGCCGGCTCCGCCCGCTCACAGCTTGCCTCGGCTCTTGGCT
>JALYVP010000416.1 GCA_030853185.1 Actinomycetota bacterium
CGGTGGGGAGGGCTCGCCGCCGGCGCGAGTAGGCTCCTCCGACGCTTCGCCTGGCGGCGTGGCCGAGTGGTTTAGGCAAGGGCCTGCAAAGCCCTGTACACCGGTTCGATTCCGGTCGCCGCCTCCAGCAAAAGGCCTGTTCAGCCGGTGTCTGGACCGTTGTTGCGGGTCTTCCTGGCGGTCTTGATCCCGCGAGCAGCCCGCGGCTCGTTTTGGGTCCCCGTCCGAGGGGCGCTATCCGGGGGGCTGATCTGATCCTCGAGCCAGTCGGCCACCCGGCGGTCTCGCTCGGCTGTGGCGTGCTGGTACCGGAGGGCGGCAGCCGGGCTGGCGTGGCCGATCCTGGCCATCAGTTCCTTGGTCGTCAGCCCCGGCATCCTGGCCATGGTGGTGGCGGCATGGTGGCGGAGGTCATGGACGTGGAGCCCCTGGGGGGCGCCCACCGCGGCTACGGCTCCACGCCACTCCTCGGACAGGGTGGCCCGGCGAAGCGGGGTCCCGCCCGGCCCGGTGAAGACCGCGCCGTTCGGCCCGGGCTGGGCAAACTTGGCCAGGTGGTCGTCCAGCACCTCGGCGACGGACTTGGGTATGGCGACCGGTCGCTTGCCGGCGGTCGTTTTGGGGGCACCGACCACGCGGCCGAGACCGGCGATCTCCTGCGCCTGCTCCCTCACGATGACCTGACCGTGGAGGATGTCGACATCCGCTCGGGTCAGGCCCAGCATCTCCCCGGTCCTCAATCCGCCGAACCCGGCGAGCCAGACGACCGCCCGATACCGGTCACCGATGGCTTCGGCCAGGGCGAGAACCAACTCCCTCGTGAGCATCGGCCGCTCTTCGGCGTTCTCCGATCCTCCACCCTTGATCTGACACGGGTTCGTCGCCAGCTTCTTGTCTTCGACCGCGGTGTTCAGGATGGCCCGCAGCAGCCGGTAGGACTTGGCGGCCTGATCCTGGCTGGACTTGACGGTCGTGGCGGCGTACCACGCCCGGATGGCTTCGGTAGTCATCTGCCGCAGCGGCGTCTCTTCGAAACTCGTGAGCAGGTTCCGTCGCAGCAGACCCCGGTAGCCCTGCACCGTCGATGCCGCCAGCGGTCGCCCTCGGATCAGGCGGCTGGCGGTCCACGCTTCGGCGTAGACGCCGAAGAGCGTGTCCGCGCCTCGGTAGTCGGTCACGACGACGCCCAGCAACTCGTCTCTCTCGATCTTTCGCCGGTAGTTCTCGGCGTCACCTCGCCGCTTGAACACCTTCTCCTGGGCCCGCCCGCTGGTCAGCCGCCAGCGGACGTGGTAGCGCGCCTCCCCCGTTGCGGTCAGGCGCCTCCTGATGTGGGCCACACCGAGGGTCCTAGCTCGCCGCCGCGTGCGCGTCAAGACGCCGCGTTGCCCCCGACGCAAAGCGCTCAAGGTCTGCAACCGGGACCAGACGGCGGGTCCCGACCCTCACGGACGCCACCCGTTCCTCACGTACGAGGGTGAACATCGTCGACCGACTGACCCGGATCATGGTGGCCGCCTCTTCCACCCCGACGAGAACCGGGCGCTCGGCAGGTTGCTCGGCTACGGCGAGCACATCCTGAGTGAGTCTGGCCACCTCGCTCGCCAGATCGGCGCACACCCGCTCGAGGCGAGCCGCGCGGGCGCGGATCTCGGCGAGCTGATCCTTGCGAAGGTCGAGTGCGGTCATCAGCCCACCGGCCCCAGGTCGTAGTCGGCCGACCAGCCGACATCGGTTCCGTCTCCCGCCTGGTTGTACGTCCTCACCTCGATGGCGGCGTGGAGTTTGCGTTCCAGCCAGCCAGCAGCGCCGAGATCCCGGGACTCGAGGGTGTCGGCGGCGTACCGTGCAAACGTCTGGCGGGTAGGAGCAGGGAGCCTGGTTGCCCAGGCGGCGATGGTTTCGACCACCTGGTCGACGTCGCCGTAGGTGTCGGTGGATATCTCGATGGCCAGGTCGACGATGATGGGGGCGAGGACCGGGGCTGCCGTCTGGCAGTACCGTTCGGCTGCCGCTGCGGTCAGCTCGGACGAGTGGAGGTTCACGTTTTCGACCACTCGGCGAAGGCCGGCGGTCCGCTTCCCGTCCCTTTCGCTGGGGATGGTCGCAGCGTCGGCTTGGGTGATGAGCCTGCCGACATGGTGGGGCCGTACCTGCCCGGGTGGGGATTCGAGGCAGCCTTTGCGGGTGACGGCGACCAGACCGGCTTCGCCGGTGGCAGCGAGCCAGGAGGCGGGATCGGTCCCGTCGGGCCAGTCGACGATCACCGACTCCCGGCCGGCGGCGAGCATCGCGGTTGCCCATTTGGGCTCTTGTGACTGATCCGTGGGTCCCGGTGGGGACCATCCGCGAGCGCACGCCGCTGCCTTCGTAGGTTTCTGGGTTTGTTCAAGGTCCAGGACCGACGAGAGGAAACGGCGTGCGTAACGCGAAGCTATGGGAGCGGCTGCTCGGTGTCGAGCGGACGGTGGTCGACGGGGTGGTTTTCGACGAGGACGAGAACGCGGTGGTGGCGTCGGT
>JALYVP010000417.1 GCA_030853185.1 Actinomycetota bacterium
CCACCCCCCCGGCTGGACAGGCCCCGGCCGGCCAGGCGGCCAGCCCCGCACCGGCCCCACTCAACGCTCCTCCCTCCCAGGCCGACTGCAGCGCCAGCAACGCCGCCCAGGTCCCGACCACCAGCGCGGACGGTGACACGTCCAAGGCGACCGTCATCGTCACCGCATCGCCCACCTCCGGCTACTCGAACAACGCCCGGTTCATCCTCGGTTCTTCCGATCTCACCGGACGGGGTGTCAGCACGGCCGGCGTGTCCCAGGATCAGAACACCGGCCAGTATGTCGTCAACCTGTCCTTCAACTCGGCGGGGTCGGCGGCCTTCGACCAGATGGCCGCCGTCCGCAACAAGTTCTACAACCCGAAGGCGTCCAGCGCCGATCCTCGGAGCCAGGAGGCGATCGAGCTCGACGGTGTCCTCGAGTCCGCTCCCACCATCGAACAGGCCAACTTCAACGGGCATGCCCAGATCTCCGGCTCGTTCACCGCCAAGCAGGCGTCAGACCTGGCCCTCGAGCTGCGGTACGGGTCCCTGCCGGTCCGCTTCACGCCGCAGTCGGTGCAGACGGTCTCGGCCACCATCGGCTCGGACTCGCTCAAGGCCGGCCTGCTCGCCGGGTTGGGCGGCATCGTGTTGGTGATGCTGTACATGATCCTGTACTACCGAGCCCTCGGCCTGGTGGTGCTGATCGGGCTCGGAGTCGGCGGCGCCCTGCTCTACTCCATCATCACCGAGCTGTCCCAGACCGCCAGCCTCGCCCTCACCTTGTCGGGGGTGACCGGCATCATCGTCTCGGTCGGCATCACCGTGGACTCCTACGTGGTCTACTTCGAGCGCCTCAAAGACGAGGTCCGAGGGGGGAGGTCCATCCGTCAGTCGACCGAGCGCAGCTTCGCCCGGGCCTTCCGCACCGTGCTCACCGCCGACTTCGTGTCCTTCCTCGCCGCGCTCATCCTCTACGTGTTCACCGCCGGTGACGTGCGGGGCTTCGCGTTCACGCTGGGCCTGTCCACCCTGCTCGATGTGGCCACCGCCTACCTGTTCATCCGGCCCATGGTCATCCTCGTCGGGCGCCGGCGAGCCTTCACCGACAACCCGATCCTGGGCGTGGCCCGAGGCCTGGGGGCCAACCCCGCCGGGGGCACATCGTGAGCGAACGGCGCAACGTCTTCTCCCGACTGTTCCGAGGCGAGACCTCGTTCGACTTCGCCGGGCGGTGGCGGCGGTGGTTCGCCATCTCGGGCCTGGTGATCCTCATCGGCTTCATCTCGCTCGGGGTGCGAGGCCTCAACTTCTCCATCGACTTCAAGGGGGGAACGACCTGGGAGGTGCCGACCACGGCGTCGGTCAGCCAGGTCCGCGGCGCCCTCGGAGGGATCAGCGGCTTCGGCGGCCAGCTCAGTCAGGCCACCATCCAGACCCTGACCGACCGTCAGACCAACCGGCGCATCGTCAAGGTCGAAGCGCCCGCCACCGCCACAGCCAACAGCACCGAGGTGGCGGCGGTGACCTCCTCGTTGGCCAAGCTGGCTCATGCGCCGACCAACGAGGTCCAGCTCAACGACATCGGCCCGTCGTGGGGGTCGGACATCACCAACAAGGCCGTGCGGGCGGTGATCATCTTCCTGGTGGTCGTCTCCGCCTACATCTGGCTGCGCTTCGAGGCCAAGATGGCCCTCGCCGCCCTGGTGGCGCTGGTCCACGACATCCTGGTGACGGTGGGCATCTATTCGCTGTCTGGCTTCCAGGTGAGCCCGGACACGGTGATCGCCTTCCTCACCATCCTCGGCTACTCGCTCTACGACACCATCGTCGTGTTCGACAAGGTGCAGGAGAACACGCGCGGCCTGGCGTCCACCGGGCGGATCACCTACACCGACACCGTCAACCTGTCGATGAACCAGGTCCTGGCCCGATCGATCAACACCTCGTTCGTGGCCATCATCCCGATCCTGTCCATCCTGGTCATCGGCGCCGGCTTCCTCGGTGCTTCCGCCCTCGAGGACTTTGGCCTGGCCTTGTTCATCGGCCTGACCACCGGTGCCTACTCGTCCATCTTCATCGCCTCGCCCCTGGTGGGGGTGTTGAAGGAGCGCGAGCCCCGCTACGCCCAGATCCGGGCTCGGTTGACCAAGCGGAGCGGCGGCGCCGCCGGATCCGAGCCGATGACGCCGAGGGCCGCCGCCGCTGCCGGCCAGCTGGGCGGGGCGGAAAAGGTGGGCGCGCCACGGCCAGGACGAGCCCGACCGCCGAAGCGGCGCATGGCGACAGGCTTCGAGGGCGACACCGACGACCTCGATGCGGGCGTGGCCAACGGCGGGACCAGCGTTCCCCCGAGAGGCAATGGCCGGGGGGTCCAGCGCCGGATCCGGCCCTCCGCCCCGCTGGACCGCTACGGGGAGGCCGAGCCCGACGAGGCGGCGGCGGACCAGGGTGGGGACGTCCCGCCGGAGCGCCGGGTGGCCGCGCCCCCCGGCCCCGGGGCTTCCTCCGCCCCGCCTGTTCCCCCCCGTGCCAAC
>JALYVP010000122.1 GCA_030853185.1 Actinomycetota bacterium
GCTCAAGGGCATGCCGGCGAGGCGGGCATCGACGACGCCGTTGACCGTTGACTGCAGGGCCGTGAGCCTGACGACGAGCTCATCGTCGTCGTGATCGAGGCCGTAACCGACGGGGATCGGCGCATCGCTGGCGACGATCTGGCCCGATACCTGCTGGGCGAGCCCGGCGATGGCCTCGGCGAGCTGCTCGGCGCCGGCGACGATGCGGGCCTCGGCCTCCTGGTCACCCTCGACGGCGAGCAGGAGATCACGCTCGAAGAGGTCCTCGATGCGCCACAGGATCACCACCTCATCGGCCCGATCCGCTCCGTGGGCGGCCGGCTGCAAGCAGACCTGGAACACCTGGTTGTAGTCGGCGAAGGTGATGCTGGGTATCCGGCCTTCGCCGCCGTGGTGTGTCACACCGAGCGCGGCCTCGACCGGCTGGGCGGTGAATGACGCCACGACGAGGATGACCGTGCCGGGTGCTTCTCCGCCGTCGGCGGTGAGCTCCGACCACCGTCGACGGGTGGCGCGGACACCCTCGCCGACGACATCGGGCTCCGTCAAATGTCCTGTACTCCCTTTGCCCGCAACACCGTCCGGGCCATGGCGACGGTACGCATCTTCATGATCTCGCGGGTGCTGAGGCGCACCTTGAACGTATCCTCGATGAGGCTGACAAGCGCCATGGCGGCCATGCTGTCCCACTCGGAGGTGTTCTCCGGGGAGGTGGCCTCGGAGATGCGCCCAAGGTCGATGCCGATGCCCTCGGCGAAGAGCACTGAGAGCTGATCAGTCATCGGTGACTGCCGGGACAGGCCATTTCGCTACTGTATCGGTGGGCGCCAGCAGAGGCCCGTCAAGGCGACGGCGGCGCCGCCTGTTGCCTCAGCGCACCCGGAACCACAGGCTCCCGCCCGGGTTGTGACCCCAGATCGCCATGGCGTCACTGACCCGGCGGCGGTGCCGATGTCGGAGATAGTCGTTGAACCACACGACCTCGACATTGTGGTTGCCGATCAAAAAGGCATGGAGGAGGTAGGCCTCGTTCCACGCTCTCCCTCCGAGCACCCACTGGCGAGGGTATTCGAAGGGCCAGAAGATGTCGTGGACGTGGACCAGGACCCCGCTGGCCAATGAGGGGAGCACCTCGAAGTAGAGGTGGTTGACGTCGTTGCCGGTCTTGGTGACATGACTGGAGTCGATGAACAACATGTCGCCGGCTCCGAGCGAGGAGAACACCTCGGGCGGCGCCTTCTGGACGGGCTCGGCGATGAGATGGAGCGCTTGTTCGTCGGATCTGAGGAGTCCGAGCATGCGCTCGGGGTTCGGGTCGATGAACGTGGGGGTGCAGCTGGCGTCGAGGAACTCGTCGTTGGTGTCCAACAGCAGCGCCGAGGAGTAGCCGATGCCGACCTCGACGACCCGGCTGGGGCGGACGTGGCGGAGCAGGCAGTGGTAGACGAGGCCGTCGCCGTGGGCGAAGTAGTCGTTGGCGTAGTGGTAGCGGTGACGACCGTCTGGTTGATCGCCGAACGGCTGGTCGCGGCTGAGCGGAGCGAGCTGCCCGAGAAGCTCGAGCTGGTGTTCTTCGGCGATGTCCACCCCGGCCGGTGTCTCCGCTCGGTCCCCGAAGAGCAGGTCCTGCTCCCGCTCGATGAGATCCAGGTCGGGGTGCGGCGAGTAGAAGTGCCCCGGCGGCCACGACCCGCAGCGACCAAGCGCCTGCTGGGCGGCCTCGAGGTGCTCGGCCAACGCTCGGTTCTCGCCAACGAGCCTCTCGTTGCGCTCACCCAGCTCGTCGCGCGCCTCGAGCAGCGGCCCCAGGCGCGGAGCGTGCCTGGCTATGGAGGAGAGGCGCCCCATGACCTAGCGAACCTTCACCCGACGTTGGCCGGCGGCCACGACGGACTCCAGCACGGCCAGGTGGGGAGGGCCCTCGCTCACGGTGGCCGACGCTAGCCGAGGTCCCTGTCGGTATCGGCCCCTGCCGACCAGGAGCCGCTTCCGTCACGCGGTTGAGGCAGGGTTCCTCGAACAACCACCCCGAGCGTCATGACCTCCACGGCGATCGGATTGCCGCGTGCCACCTCTCGAGCCATCTCGGCCGGCGACCAGGCCAGGGCCGATATCCCCGGCGAGGCTCGGTCGACGAGCCTTGCCAGGCGGTCGAGCCATCGCCGCGGGAGGGCGTCGGCCACCACCAACACGTCCACGTCGCTCCAGGCGTTGAAGTCACCCCTGGCCACCGAGCCGAACACCACGACCGTGTGCACGCCCAGGTCGTCCAGGCGACCGGCGAAAGCGGCCGCCAGGCTCAGGAGCTCTTGGCGCTGGGCCTGCCGGCGAATGATCACCGGGTGGGTCACGACGACATGTCCGCCCATGCCCTATCAACGGCGCCCAACACCGCCCCGGCATCGGCCAGGGCCTGCTCCGAATCCTCGGGACCGTAGTGCCCGCCCGGAGTGCCGGATGGCACAGCGTCGGGATAACGGCTGGTGATGTAGTGGCGCGACAGGCGCCGCAACGCGGGGTCGAGCCGGCCGGGCCAGCCGTCCTCCAATGCGCTGCGAGCCTCGTCGCCGAGGCGGACGAGGTCATGGCCCCAAGTCGGCTGTCCGATGCCCGCCAGCAGGCCCTTGACCGCCAACTGGCTGGCCTGCTCGGCGAGGAAGCACGCCCAGTTGTGCAATCCGAGCCCGACCTGGGAGCTCGCTGCCCGCAGAGCTGATCTTGCCTCGATCCGCCAGCGGTCGAACTCCTCGCTGTCAAGGGGAGCCGGGGCCATCGACCGGGAGGCTAGCGACGTCGTTGCCGGTCTTGGTGACATGACCATCGGGGTCGCATCCACTACCGCCAGCCGCAGGAGTGGCCTCACATGGGTTTGCTTTCCGTTTTCCCTCTCGACCCGGTAGCCTCCCAGCTCGTGAACGCTGGGTCGAGGGTGTGACGGGGGCATCCAAGGTGTTCCTGGGGTGACGGCCTCCTATCGGCTCTCGGTCCTCTTGCCCGCCTACAACGAGGAAGCCAACATCGAGCAAGCGCTGACTTCTGCTACCAATGTGGCAGAGAGGCTGTGCTCGGCGCACGAGATCATCGTCATTGATGACGGTTCAGTGGACCGAACAGCGGAGTTGGTCCGAGCTGCCTCTACTCTCGATAGTCGGATCAGGCTTGTTCAACACGACCACAACCGGGGTTACGGGGAGGCGTTGCGGACCGGCTTTCGGGCGGCTCGTCTGGATCTCGTCTTCTTCACCGACGCCGACAACCAGTTCGACCTCGACGACCTGGAGCGATTTCTGCCCTGGATCGACAAGGTCGCCGTGGTCGCCGGTTACCGCCTCCGGCGTCAAGACCCGATGCTCCGGCGATTCGTTGCCTGGGCCTGGAACCGCCTGGTGCGCTTGTTCTTCTACGTGCCGGTCCGAGACATCGACTGTGCGTTCAAGCTGTTCCGTCGCTACGTGTTCGAGAGCCTGGATCTCGAGTCCGTGGGAGCCATGGTCAACACCGAGCTGATGGTCAAACTCGGTCGCTCTGGAGCGGGGGTCGTCGAGGTGGGCGTCACCCATCGGCCCCGCACTGCCGGAACTCCCCGAGGCGCCCACCCGAAGGTGATCTTACTAGCCATCGTGGAGCTGGCCAAGATGTATCGTCGTCTCCAGCAGACCGACGTCGACCAGTCAGACCTGGCGGTGCGGACCACGTCCGTGCCGTCACTGTCCGCCCCGGATGCTCGCAGAGTCGTCGTCATCGGCGGCGGGATCGCCGGCTGCGCCGCCGCCCTGAGGTTGGGAAGAGCCGGACACAAGGTGACCTTGGTCGAGCGTTCGGCCAGCATCGGTGGGCTGGTGGTCAGCTTCTCCGTAGGAGGAACACCCCTCGAGTGCTTCTACCATCACATCTTCCCCCACGAGCACGACATCATCACGCTGATCCACTCTTTGGGTCTCGGAAGCAAGCTGGGCTGGTTCGAGAGCTCCACGGGGATCCTCCACGAATCGAAGATCTGGCCGTTTACCTCACCGGCGGACCTTCTCCGGTTCGGGCCGCTGACGTTCCCTCAGCGGGTCCACACCGGATTTGGCGCACTGCGCATGAGCCGCGTCCGCGACTGGCAGCCACTCGATACCCTGCCCGCGGACGCATGGCTACGGGGCTACTGCGGCAACGCCGCAGCCGACATCGTGTGGGAGCCGTTGTTGAGGGCGAAGTTCGGTTCCGGGGCAAAGACCGTCCCTGCGGCGTGGATGTGGGGACGGCTCACGCAGCGGGGCGGGGCCCGAGATAACGGTCGGGAGCACTTGGGCTACCTGCGGGGCGGATTCCGGCAACTCTTCGAAGCCCTCGACGGCGAGTTGCGGCAGTGCGGCGTCGATGTCCAGACCGGCACGGAGGTCAAGAGCATCGATGTCGACGGGGAGCGGGTCATCGGGGTCACGACCTCCGAGGGGTTTGTGGACGCAGACGGCGTCGTCTTCGCCGGGACTCTCAACGGGTTACCGAAACTCCTGGCCTCCCAGTATCACGATCCGCGCTGGCTCGACGCCGACAGCCTCGGTGTGCTCTGCGTCGTCATCGAGCTGCGTCGTTCCCTCTCGGATCTCTACTGGACGAACGTGTGCGACCCTTCGTTGCCCTTCGGGGGCATCATCGAACACACCAACCTCATGCCCAAAGAGGACTACGACGGGCGCCACATCGTGTACCTCAGCCGGTATTTCACCCATGATGAGCCGGTGGCCACGACCGACCCGAGAGCGGAGGCGGAACGATGGGTCGACCTGCTCATCGATCATGTCGGAGGCCTTCACCGCGACGACATTCTGGCCGTCCATCCCTTTCGGACCGGGTACGCCGCCCCGCTCGTCAAACTCGGTCAACTCGACCGCATCCCCCCCATGACCGGGCCGGTCGCCGGTCTCTATGTCACCACCACGGCGCAGATCTACCCTCAGGACCGGGGCATGGACGAGGGCGTCCGTGCCGGTTACCGAACGGCTGACGTGATCTTGGCCGCAAGTGGCGACCGGGTATCCCGCCCTTGACGGCGTGAGCGGGTGGAGCTGCCCGGTCTGTGCAGGTCGAGACGCTACCCCCCGTTGGTCCGTCCCGACTGACGGGACCGAGGGAGGGGTTGACGCCCGGTCTTTCCGGCCGAGCTCCGAATCCTACGGTCAGACCGCAGCGGTGGTCTTGTCGTGTGTCTCGTGCGGGCACGGTTCTCTGGCCTCACCGCCGGCACCCTCGGCCATGAGCGACGCGTACGCTGAGGCGTCGGATCCGGTGTCACTTCGCGAGGAGAGGGGACAGGTGGAGACAGCCCATCGGGCTCTCCGCCAGGTCGAGCGGCTTGTCGCTCCCGGCGTGATCTGTGATGTCGGTTGCTGGACCGGGTCGTTCCTGGTGGCCGCCGAGGAGCGGGGCTGGAGGGCGGTCGGCATCGAACCCTCGGCGTGGGCGTCGGAACGAGCCCGGCAACGGGGCATCGACGCCCGCTGCGCCGAGCTCGATGGCGCCGAGCTCGACGCTGGGTCCTGCAGTCTCGTCGTCATGGGCGACGTCCTCGAACATCTGCTGGACCCGGGGAAGGCGCTGGCTGCGGCCGCAAGGCAGCTGAAGCCTCGCGGCCTCGTCTACATCACGGTCCCCGACGCGGGAAGCCCCCTGGCCCGGATCATGGGCCGACGATGGTGGTCCGTGCTGCCCATGCATGTGCAGTACTTCACTCGAAGGTCGATGACGCGCTTACTCCAAGCTCAGGGCTTCGAGGTGGTGTCGATGGGCAGCCACGCCAAGATGTTCAGCGCCGGCTACTACGCCGAACGTATCGGCGGCTACCACCCAGCTCTTGAGGCACTGACGCTTGCCGCGCTTCGACGCCTGAAGCTCGAATCGCGTCTCGTTGCACCGGACTTTCACGATCGGATTGCTGTCATCGCCGCCCGGCGCGACGTGCAGGACGCTGCGTGAGAGCACGGCCCCCGGCCGGGCGGAGACAACACCCGTGGTGCTTGCGTGGCGGATCGACAATCAGCGCCGACCCGATGGGCGCCGACTGCCGCCGGCCGGGCGCGACCGCAGGCGATCGGGCCGAGCCCCGCTGACGGCGGGCCGCCCGCGCTCGCGGTGACCAAGGGGCCTTCGGCGGCCGAGCGTGTCGGCGCAGAACCATGCCAGCAGGGCCAGACCGAAGACGTCGTAGGGGACGCGATAGCGAGGCTCGGACTGGAAGACGATCGCGACCGGAACGAGCATGGCCAGGTGCGCGACCAGTGTGCCTGCCCCCGACCACGCTCGCTCATCGAGCGCCCGCTGGTGCCGCCTGCGCCACAGGACCAGGAGCACCACCGACAGGGCTGCGCAATACAAGACGTTCGTGACGTCGCCGATGCGCGAGAGGGCGATCTCGTTGACGAGCGGCCAAGGGATGGTGGTCACGGTGAGGTCGGCGATGTTGCGAACGACAACGACAACATGGCCGATCCCATCCTTGCGGATGCACGTCAACCCCTGTTTGAGGAAATAGCCCTGGTCCCAGGCCAGGTGATTGGGAAAGTAGGTGTCGTGGCCTCGCTGGAGTTGGAAGTTCACTGGGTCACCACCGGCAAGGGTGGGGCCGGGCGCGTGTCCGGTGAAGACCTCATGGACCGGGCACTGGGCCAGGTAGAAATCCACGCCGCCGTTCTCACTGAAAGCGGTGAGTTGGCCCGCATTGCTGGTGTTCACGGCAGCAACCGCGATGATCACTACGCCCAAACCGAGAGAGAACCCGAGAGCCGCTCGCCATCTCGCTCGAAAGCGTCGGAGCAACGCCAGCAGGACCAACGCCAGGTTGAGGAGGAACTGCGGACGGGTGGCGACGAGGGCGCCGCCGAGCAGACCACCGCCGACGCCGAGCGCCAGTCCGACCCAGGGGCGCGCATGCCCCGCCTCATAGCCGAGCCACAGCGCACCGCACAGGAACGCCATGGTCGGCGTCTCCGAAGCGAAGAAACCCGAGTAGAGGATGAACAACGGGTAGATGGCGCACAAGGCCGCGGTCATCGCCGCTGCTACCGGGTTGAGGAGCACGCGAACCAGGCGCCAGGCGAACACCGGCACGACTGCCGACAGGCCGAACCATGTCGCGTCCGCCCAGAGCTTCCCGGCATGGCCGACGCCGAAGACCCCGAAGACCGCGGCCAGCAACAGGTGCGTGCCGGGCGGGTAGAACGCCAGCCCCCGCCGCACCCCGACCGTACCCGTGACGAGCTGCATGCCGCTGGTGACATATCCCTGCATGTCTGAGTACACGTAGCCGTCGGGCCGATGCCATCCCAGCACGAAGACGGCCCGCACGAGGACGCCCACCCCGATCGCGGCGATGGCCACGCGATCCCAATCCAGATCTCCGCCGCGAAACAGGACCGGTACGCGGGTACTCCACACCTGGGCCCAATGCCGGCCGCTGGAAGCGGCCGGCGCGGAACGCGGCTCTTCAGACACTGTGCCAGCATAGAAGGCGGACCCCGAGATGACATCTCGGAGCGTGAGCCTGCAAGACGGGCGGCGGCTTACCGCCATGTACCGTTCCGCCCTGCGGACGTCGGCCTAAGTGCAGCATAATGTTCGGCGTGCGTTGGGGAGAGACCATCGAGAGGAGCGTCGCCGGCCAGGTGGCGTTGGCGGTTCTCATGGTCGTCATCGTCGTATCCCTCCTGCTGTGGAACATGCCGGCCGGCCGGCCCCGCACCAGCGTCGGCCACGCCGTCAACCCCGTGGTCCAGGCGGTGGGCCTGGAGCAGAGCTGGGCCCTGTTCGCCCCCGCTCCCCCGCAGTACGGCATTGCCGTCTATGCGACGGTCACGTACCCCGACGGGCACACCAAGAAGCTCACTCCTCCCCACAATGGGCTGCTCCTGAGCCCCTACCGAACCTACCGTTGGCAGAAGTACGTCGAGAAGTTGACCGCCGACGCCGACTCCTTCATGTGGGAGCCAGCCGCCCGCTGGTTCGCCCAGCAGGCCGGTGGTCATGTCGTCAAGGTGGTGCTCACCAGGATCTTTCGCCGCGTGGTGACCCCCGGTGACTCCACCTCACGGCCGCCCCGGCAGCACTACGACTTTTACACGTTGTCGCTGCGGTGATCCAGACGCTGCGCCGGTGGGCGTTCGAGCCCATCGATACCGCGCCCATCGCTGCGCTGCGCATCGCCTGCGGCCTGCTGGTGCTCGGATGGACGCTGTCGCTGCTGCCTGACGCCCAGGCGTTCCTCTCTCACACTGGGGTCACTCCGACGGCGCCCGGCGGCAGCGCCGGATACTGGACGCTTCCCATCGGCTCGCCTTATGGGATCCTGGCGTTGCTGGCCGTTGCCGCCGTGGTCCTCACCGTCGGATGGCACACCAGGGTCGTGTCGGTGCTGGTGGCCGTTCTGCTGGTCGTCGTGCAACGTCGCAGCCCCTACATGCTCAACAGTGGCGATCAACTCTTGCGTGACCTCGCCTTGTTCCTGGCGTTGATGCCCGCCGGCGAGACCTGGTCGCTCGACGCCCGCCGCCGGGCCGGGCGGCTGCGCTCCCCTTGGGGGTTGCGGCTCCTGCAGCTCCAGATCTCCATCCTCTACCTCTTCTCCGTGACCGCCAAGCTCGGAGGCCCCATCTGGCAGGGCGGCGGCGCCGTGGGCATGTCACTGCAGCTCGGGGATCTCCAACGCATCGTCATCCCCCAATCGCTGGACGCCTCTGTCACCTTCTCGGCCATCCTCACCTACGGGACACTGTTCGCCGAGGCCTTCCTCGTCGTGGGGCTGTGGATCCCGAAGACACGGTGGTATGCCATGGCCGCCGGGCTCGGCATCCACCTGGGCATCGAGGCGACCCTGCTGATCGGCTGGTTTTCCTTGACCATCCTGTCGTGCTACCTCGCCTTCATCCCCGCCGACGTGCTGCGCCTGGTCGTCGACCGGGTGGCGGAGAGGTGGGGGCAGACCACGCTGTACCGGCGGCTGCGACCACCCCCTCCGCCGCCGGTACGAAAGAAGCAACCCGCGGCCCGAAACGGTCGGCGGCCGGCCTCTCGCCCGGCTGCTCGACCCGCTTCTCCCGCCCGGCGGCCGGCACGTCGGCGTTGACCGGACGTACGGTCCACGGTGTGCTGATGCGTGGATCAGCCACAAGGCGCCCAGGCCGGCGACCGCAACGCCGGGGGTTGGGGTGCCTGGGTCCGTCACCACCAACATTGGCGACCGGCGCCACATGCAGAAAAGGAAGCCGGCCATTTCCAGTGTGTCTTCGCTGCCGCCTACCTCACCCTCGCCACCTGGACGCTGCCGCAGGTCGGCGAGTACCCCGACAGCGCCTTCTACCTGCGCCTGAGCTTCCTCGGCAACACCGAGCGGCTGTGGACGGTGCCGGTGGTCTTCACCCTGGCCGGATCAGCCACCGGCCAGGCAATCGCCCAGTCCGCTATCGGAGCAGCGTGCTGGATAGCGCTGGCCGTCGAGGTCGGTCGGGCCGTCCGCCACCTGGTGATCGCCCACACCGCCGCCGGCCTCGTCCTCCTCGGGGCGTTGACCGCGCCGGTCACGCAGTGGAACCGCGTGGTGCTGAGCGAGTCACTAGTGCTGCCGCGCTTAATCCCGCGCGCGTTCATGCTGGCACCTTGAGCGGCTGACCGGAGTAGGTCCAAGCGAAGGGTTTGGCGGTCTCGTTGTAGGTGGTGATGAAACGCATCAGCTTGGAAACCAAGTCTGCCCGGGAGACGAAGTTGCCTCGCTTGAGGACC
>JALYVP010000123.1 GCA_030853185.1 Actinomycetota bacterium
CACGCCTGGTGCCGGAGCCTGTGGGGCCAGACCCAGTACAACCCGCCGAGTCGATTCCTCCGCGAGATCCCCGAGAGCCTGGTCCGGACGGCCGAAGGTGGCCATCAGGCGGTGCGGGCGAGCGTCACCGGAGGCGGCCGGTGGTCGGGGCGGATCGGGCGCGACGAGATCGTGGAGTCGGCCATGCGGCGGGGGCGGCGGGCCACCACGTCGAGCAGCGGGGCGGAGGACCTCGGGCTGCGGACCGGCGAGACCGTCGTTCATGCCAAGTGGGGTGAGGGGATCGTCACCGAGGTGCGGGGGGCGGGCTCGAGCGCTCAGGCCACCGTGCGCTTCCCGGGGGTGGGGGACAAGCAGCTGATCCTGGCCATGGCGCCGATCAAACGGGCGTAGACCCTTGGTCCCGAGTGGGGACCGCCCTACGCGGTGAGCCGGCTCAAGGGGTGCAGCCGGCCGGCGGCACCTGGCCGGGCGGGGTGCCGGGCAGGGTATAGCCGGCCGTCGACGTGCCCTGGGCAGGACGTGGGGCAGTCGTCGGGGGGGCTGCGGTGGTCGTCGTCGCCCCGGGCTTGGCCAGGCCCGAGTAGCCGCTGCCGGTGATCAGCTCAAGGTTGTAGCTGGTGGAGGTGAGCGTCGGATCCGCGGTCAGGGTGGCGCCTCCGGCCAGCTTGCTGGCCAGGAGCTGAGCCGAGGCCAGCGAATCGGGGGCGTAGTGGACCTGGCTGGCGCCACCGATGTAGGCACGGGACGAGGCGTTGGTGGTGGCCTGGTAACCGGCGCCGCTCAACGCGCTGGTGGCCTGACCGGCCTGACCGCTGACCCCGCTCCCATTGACCACCTCGACATGCACCGACGACGGGTTGGGGGCATTGACGGGAGCCTTGGTGGCGGTGGGGTCGGACGTCGACGACGATGAGGACGACGACGCCGCCGAGGTTCCCAGCTGGTTGAAGGAGGTGATGTCGGTCTGAGCCTGGGGTTGATCCAAGGCGAGCACATCCTGGCCGCTGATCACCTCGGGTTTCACCGGAAGGGTGGACGTAGGGATGGAGCTCGAGCTGATGCCTCGAAAGATCTTGGCCAGCGAGACGATGAGACTGGTCGAGAACCCACTGTCGACGGTCAGGTTCTTGGTGACGCCACTGACGATGTTGTTGAGGGCCAAGGGATTGGTGAACTGGCCCTGGGCCTTGTCGACCATGCGCCTGACGAAGAACTGCTGACGCTGGATGCGAGCCAGATCACTGGAGGCCTCCGGGTGGAACTCACCGTTCTGGTAGAACTGGTATTCGCGCGAACGGACGAACGACAGGGCTTGATCGCCGTTGAGATCGACGCACCCGGCCTGGCGGACAACCAGGTTCGAGAAAGCATCCCTGGCCGCGGTGGGGAACCAGACGTGGACGCCGCCGATGGCGTCGGTCACCTGGCGGAACGAGTCGAAGTTCATCTCGACGTAGTGGTTGATGGGGATACCCAGGTCGTTCTGGATGGTCTGCACCAACAGCTCGGGTCCGGAGTTGAACGCCGAGTTGATGCGGCCCTGACCGATGCCCTGGATCGGAACGTAGAGGTCCCGGGGGATGGACATCAAGGTGATCTGGCGGGAGGCGGGGACGACGCGGGCCAGCATGATGGTGTCGGAGCGCTGCCCCCCAGCCGCCAAGTTGCCCCCGTAGGCCTTGCCGTCGGTGAGCGAGCGGGTGTCGCTGCCCACGACCAGCATGGTGAACGGCTTGCCTGCGCTGGTCTTGGACAGAGCGGCGATGCCGTCGGTCTTGATCCGCCCCAGCTGGACGTTGATGTAGCCGTAGGCGCTGGCCACGCTGATGATGGAGACCGCGGCCAGCACGTTGACACCGACGAGGATCCGCCGGGGCCAGCGCCGCAACCGGCCGGGCCGGAACCGGACAGGCGCCACCCGGGGCCCGGAGCTCTCAGGCGGCGGCCCGGCGCTCGGTCGTCGTGGTCGGTTGGGATCGCTCACGGTCACTCTCGGCAGTCGGCGGTCATTGCTGTACAGGCGCCCCACTCCACCGCAGTGGGGAACGCTAGCGGTGCGGGACGGCCGGATGGTGGCATGCCCGAGGAGCCAGCGCGGCCAGGCGCGTCCCGGCGGATGGGCTGTGCGGGAGCGTCCGGCGTAGTATGTGCGGGCGATGCGACGTCGGTACCGAGTGGTCGTGGCCAAGCCTGGTCTCGACGGTCACGACCGGGGGGCCCGGGTCATCGCCCGAGCCCTGCGAGAGGCCGGCTTCGAGGTCATCTACACCGGATTGCACCAGACGCCGACCCAGATCGTGGAGGCCGTGCTCCAAGAAGATGCCGACGCCGTCGGTCTGTCCATCCTCTCCGGCGCCCACATGACGCTGTTCCCCAAGGTGATCGACCAGCTCCAAGCGGGTGACGCCGGCGACGTCCTGATCTTCGGCGGGGGCATCATCCCCGAAGCCGACGCCGCCGAGCTCGGGCGCCTGGGCGTCACTCGCATCTTCACCCCTGGTGCGCCGCTGGCGACGATCACCGACTGGCTCGAGGAGGCGCTCGATGCCCGAGAGAGCGCCGGCGCCAGCTGACCCAGGACCGGCCGGCCGCCCCGGCCACGCCTTGTGCCCCCTTCCCAACGAGGAGCGATCGTGGATCTGTTCGAGTACCAGGGCAAGCAGTACTTTGCCCGCTTCGGCATCCCGGTGTCACCGGGCGGCATCGCCGACACCGTCGATGAGGCGGTGGCGGCCGCCGAATCGGCGGGCTTCCCCGTCGTGATCAAGGCCCAGGTGCAGGTAGGCGGGCGGGGCAAGGCCGGCGGGGTGAAGGTGGCCACCACCACCGAGGAGGTGCGCACCCACGCCGGCACCATCCTCGGCCTCGACATCAAAGGCCATGTGGTGCGGCGCCTGTGGATCGAGCACGCCTCGGACATCGCCAAGGAGTACTACGCCAGCTTCACCCTCGATCGGGCGGCCAAGCAGTACCTGGGCATGGTCTCGGCCAAGGGCGGCGTCGACATCGAGACGGTGGCCGAGGAGGACCCCGGCGCCCTGGCCCGGCTCTACATCGACCCGGCCATCGGATTCACCGAGGCCCAGGCCCGCGCCCTGGTCGTCGACGCCGGCCTGGATCCCGAGGCCCACGACGGCGCGATCGGCATCCTGTTGAACCTGTACCGCTGCTACGTCGAGGGCGACGCCGACCTGGTCGAGATCAACCCTCTCATCCTGACCCCCGACGGTCGGGTCCACGCTCTCGACGCCAAGGTCACCCTCGACGACAACGCCTCCTACCGCCATCCCGAGTGGGACGACTTCCGTGACATCGACGAGTTCGACGAGCGGGAGCGCCTGGCTCGTTCCAAGGGCCTGCAATACGTCGGCCTCGACGGTTTCGTGGGCATCATCGCCAACGGGGCGGGCCTGGCCATGAGCACCTGCGATGTCGTCAACCAGGTCGGTGGGAGCCCGGCCAACTTCTTGGACATCGGAGGGGGCGCCAACGCCGATGTCATGGCCAACGCCCTCGACGTCATCAACTCCGACCCCAAGGTGCGGGCCATCTTCATCAACATCTTCGGTGGCATCACCCGCGGCGAGGAGGTGGCCAAGGGGATCAAGGCCGCCCTCGAACGGGTCGAGATCACCGCACCCATGGTCATCCGCCTGGATGGGACGAACGCCGGGGAGGGCCGGGACATACTCAAAACCCTGGAATCCGACAAGGTCATCTCGGCACCCACCATGTTGGAGGCGGCCCGCAAGGTTGTCGAGCTGGCCGGAACCGGCGAGGCTGGAGGGCAAGCATGAGCATCTTCGTCGACGAGACCACCAGGGTCGTGGTCCAGGGCCTGACCGGCGGCCAGGGCCGCTTCCATGGTCTGCGAAACCGGGACTACGGCACCCAGGTCGTCGCCGGGGTGACCCCGGGCAAGGGCGGCAGCGACGTCGAGGGCATCCCCATCTTCGACACGGTGGCCGAGGCCCGGGAGGCGACGGGGGCCGACGCCAGCTTCGTGTCCGTTCCCCCCCGGGCGGCCGGCGCAGCCATCCTGGAGGCGGCGGGCGCCGGCATCGGCTTCGTGGTCTGCATCACCGAGGGCATCCCCGCGCATGACGAGGCCCGGGTGTTCAACACCCTGGCCGAGCAGTACCCCTCGACCCGGCTGCTGGGGCCCAACTGCCCCGGGATCATCAGCCCGGGCAAGACCAACATCGGGATCACCGCCGGCGAGATCGCCCTCCCGGGAGGACCGGTCGGCATCGTCAGCCGTTCGGGGACCCTCACCTACCAGGCGCTCTACGAGCTGAAGCAGATGACCATCGGGGTCACCACCTGCGTGGGCATCGGCGGTGACCCGGTGCCGGGAACGAACTTCATCGACTGCCTGGCCGCCTTCGAAGCCGATCCCGACACCCTGGCCGTCATCATGATGGGCGAGATCGGCGGCGTCGAGGAGGAGAAGGCCGCCGACTTCATCGCCGCGTCGGTGACCAAGCCGGTCGTCGCCTACATCGCCGGGGTCACCGCCCCGCCCGGCAAGAAGATGGGCCACGCCGGTGCCATCGTCTCGGGCAGCAAGGGTACGGCCCGGGCCAAGATGGACGCGCTGGCGGCCGCCGGCGCCCACGTTGTCCTCAACCCGACCGAGGCCGGCGAGAAGATGGCAGAGATCGTCAAAGGATTCTAAAGGGGGCGTACGCGTCGGGCGGAGGACCGCTACAGTCGGATCTCGCTGGGCGGCGCCGGCCTTCTCCAGACCTTCAGCTCGCCCGACCGGGAGGGGATCATGGCACTCAGGATCAAGGGCTGGGACGGTCCTGAGCCTGACGATCAGGCGTTGGTGGAGGCCTTTCGGGCCGGGTCGGCGTCTGCCTTCGAGGCCATCTTCGCCAAGACCGCCCCCCGCCTGCTGGTCCAGGCCCGACGGCGGCTGGGGTCGAGCGCCGAGGCCGAGGACGCGGTGCAGGAGACCTTCGAGCGGGCCCTTCGGGGTCTCGACCGCTTCGGGATCCAGGGTGACTTCCGCATGGGGGCGTGGCTGGCCCGGATCCTGGCCAACGTGTGCCACGATCGCAGCGCCCACCTCGCCGTCGAGCGCCGGGCCGGCGAGCGGGTCGCGGGCCGTGGGGGCAGCGACACCCCCGACCTGGCCGACGCCGTGGTCGAGCGGCCCCTGAGCGCGGAGATGCGCCGGGCCCTCGATGAGCTCCCCGCCGCCTACCGCAGCGCCCTGTGGCTCCGGGCGGTGGAGGACCTGGACTACGGCGAGGTGGCCAGGTGCACGGGCACGACCGAGGACAACGCCCGCGCCCGCGTCCATCGGGCCCGCCAGGCCCTGCGCCGGCGCCTCGGCTCGGTCGGCTCGGCGTTGGGCGTGGCCGTGGGACCTGTGGCCCTGGCCTGGGGGCGGCGTTCGCGGACGCCTAGCGCCACGACGGCATCAGCGCAGGCCAGCTTCTCCACCCCGGCCACCATGGTAGGCCAGGTCCTGGCCCAGCCCTCCACTCAAGCGGCGATCACCGCCGGCGGGGGTCCGAAAGGCACCGTCCTGATCAGCGCTCTGACCGCTATGGTGTCTCTGGCCCCGGGTGGCCTGGTGTTGGGTACGGCTGGCGGGACCGGCCATCCGAGCCGGCCCGATACGGCGGCGGCCGTTCCGGCCACAGTCGCGACTCCCCCTCCGCCGACGGCGGGAGCCGCGGCCGGCTCCCCTGCGCTGCCCTGGCCGGCCCTGCCCCCGACTGCGCCGCCCATCCTCGCACCTTCGATGGCCGCCGCTTCGCCCCTCCCAGCCGTCGCCCCCGGTGTGCCCAAATCCACGGCCGTCATCGGAGCAGCGTCGGACGCCTCCGCCGTGAAGCGGGTCGACACCGGAACAGGCGCCGACATCGGAACCGGCGCCGGCACAGGGAGCGGCGGTGGCAGCCTCGTCTCTGTGGCGAATCCCTCCTCCGTGGCGATCTCATCTGCGCCTTCGACCGAACCGACCTCGGCGACGGGGCCGCCCCCGGCGTTGTCGACCAGCACCGTGCTGGCCGCTCCTGGAAGCGACCCGGTGCCCGGAGCGGAGACGACGGGCTGCAGCTCGCAGGGGTCCCCGCCGGCCAGCGCAGGCGGCGGGCCCGGCTGCTCCCCCGCCGGGACCCCAGCGCCGTCGGATTCGACGACGACCGTTGCGCCCTCCGGGGCCACTCCCTTCCTGGATACCCCACAACCTGCCTCTCCTGACGTCGGGTCCTAACGGAGGTGTCCCTCGGGTCCGCGGCCAACGTCGTCGCGGGCCCGGTCTCGTGGAGCTCCGGAGATCGCCGTCGATCTGTCACAGCGGTGCATGGTCGGCCGTTGTACTGGGTGAGTGACCGGCTGCGAGGTCGGTGACTGCTTCGTCCGGTTCTTCCGGCTACAGGAGTAGTTGACACCCACCCTGGGACTCAGTAGGTTCCCAGGTCGTTTGGACACATGCCGACTTTTTGCATGTTCCAGGTAGAATCACCCTTTTAGACAACAACCGAGCAGGACCACCCGAAGAACTGAAAGGCTACGGATGAGAGAAGAGACATCGTTGCGAAGGCGGATCACACGACGGCTCTCTGTAGCCGCCGGTGTGGTTTGCACGGTGGGCCTGTTCCTACCGGCCGTCAGCGCCAGTTCGCAGAGCGCACAGTCCAAGCCCGCAGCCAAGCACGCGGCGACCGCTCCCTCAACGGCCGGCGCTTATGTGCCGGTGACACCGCAACAGCGCATCGTGGACACCACAAAGGGCCTGGGTGGCACGACCCTGGCGGCGGGCGGGGACCTGCCGGTCACCGTTCCGAACCTGCCGATCAGTGCCACCTCGGTGGCACTGTCGGTTACCGCCGTGGATGCCTCTGTCGGCGGCTTCCTCACCGTCTCTCCGGGCAGCACGGGAACCCAGTCGACCTCGGTCGTCAACTTCACGGCGGGTTCCTCGGAGTCCTGCCAGTCGGTCGACTGTGTGGTGCCCAACCTGGTCATCACCCAGGTCACCAACGGTCAGTTCACGATCCACAACACCAACGCCAACGCCGGGACGGTTGACGTCATCGTGGACCTTCAGGGGTACTTCGACTCGTCGCCCACCGTCGTGGCCAGCAACGCCGGCCTGTACAACGCCGTGCCGCCTACCCGGGTGGTCGACACTCGCTGCGCGGAAACCCCGCCGACACCTGGTGTCACAGCCGCGGCCTGCACCAGTGAGAACATTCCGAGCGCCAACAAGACCCTGGGCACCCTCGGCAGCGGCGCCACGGCCAGCGTGGCCATTGGCGACCAGGCCACCGTGCCCGTTGGGGCTACGGCGGCCGTCGTGCAGCTCACCGCCACCAACAACAAGACCGGCGGCTACCTCTCGGCCTTCGGCTCGGCTGGCAAGCCGCCGACCTCCAATGTCAACTTCGTCCCGAATCAGACGACCTCGAACCGCGCCATCGTCCCGCTCGACGCCACCACCGGCAACCTGAGCATTTTCAACTTCCTCGGCACCACTGACGTGGTCGTGGACGTGGTTGGATACTTCAGCGGCACGACGACGATGGCCACGACCGGCTCGCCTGGCAACCTGTTCACCCCGACGGCTCCCTCCCGGATCCTGGGCGGCGCCACTGGCGTCCCCATCGGTCCAGGCGCCAGCCAGTCCGTGCAGGTGGCGGGCAACCCTCTTAGTAGCGGGATCCCGGCTGTGGCCAACGGCTCGCCCAACGCGGCGGTCCTCAACGTCACCGAGGCCACCTCCAACACGGGCGGCTTCCTGACGGTCACGCCGAACGCCCTCACGCCACCGGCCACCACGTCGGACGTCAACTTCAGCGCCGGCGAGACCCGAGCCAACTCTGACCTTCCGCTCCTGAGCCCCACCGGCGCGGTCAGCGTCTACAACTTCCTCGGCACCACCGGGGTTGACGTCGACTCGTTCGGCTTCTTCTCACCGGTCCCGGCTACCACCACCGGCACAACGACCGGTACCACCACCGGCACGACGACCGGCACGACGACCGGCACGACGACCGGTACCACCACCGGTACCACGACCGGTACGACCACCGGCACGACGACCGGCACGACGACCGGCACGACGACCGGTACGACCACCGGCACGACGACCGGTACGACCACCGGCACGACGACCGGTACCACTACCGGCACGACGACGGGCGGCGTATCGCCCGGGCAGTTCGCTCCGCAGTTGGTGTCGTCGACGATCCTGACGAACGGGTTCTCGACGCCGAACCAGAGTCAGAGTGTGGTGCAGTTCGTGTTCAATCAGCCGGTGACGGTTGGTACGTTTGCGAACTTGTCGCTGGTGGGCTTCAGCACCACCCGTGATGCGGCCGCTACGGGGGCTGCGGTGGATTCCACCAACCCGAATGCTGTCGATGCCAACTTCCCTGTCGGGATCGATCCGGCGTCGTACACGCTGGCCGCAGCGGACAACACCGGTCCGGCCAACAACATGGGCCCCGGCGGTGCCGTCATCGGACAGAGCGGGACGGGGAACGGTTTGAACAACGCCCTCGGTGTTGTCGCTCTGGGTAAGAGCAACGGCCCGTCGTCGACCAGTACGGGGGCGACAACCGCTCCTGACCTGGTCAGCGCGGCACTCGATCCGACCAACACCAGCCAGGTCATCTACACCTTCGACAAGGCGATCGCCTCGGTCGGCCCGGCTGCTGACTTCGGCTTCTACACCTCCAGTGGGGCTCCGGCCATCACTCCCACTGGTGCCGGTAGTGGCGTCATCGGCTTCACTGCTGGCGCCACCACGGTGACGGTCAACTTCGGGAGGAGTGCTGCCACGGGAGTGCGCTTCGAGGTCCAGCAGGGTGCAGCTACCGGCAATGCGACCGGCGGTAACTCTGGGACCAGCCCGGCCGGTGCGGTGGGGGCCACGACGGCCTCACCGGACCTGACGTCGGTCACTGCGGTCACGGGAAGCCCGTCGCAGTTCGACTTCCACTTCGACGACAACGTGACGTCGCCGTCGGCCAACGCTGGCGACTACCAGGTGTACCTGAACAACGGGACCGAAGTGTCCGGTGTCAGCTCCACGGTGCTCACCGGCAACACGGTGCGGGTGGAGTTCGCTCCCAGCCTGACCCAGACCAACGAGGGCAACGTGGCTCTGGCTGCGGTCCTCGAAGGTGCGGCGACGTCGACGACGACAGCGTTGGGTAACACCGTGGGGAGCCAGAAGATCACCGGGATCGTGACCAACGGTTTCTCGACCGACGGTCCCCAGCTGCTCAGCGCTGCGGCCAACCAGGCGGCCGGAACGGTGACCTACACCTTCAACCAGCCCGAAGTCTCAGCGTTTGGTGGGCTTCCGGATGCCACCGCGTTCTTCGTGCTCAACAGCAGCGGCGTTCCCACCTTCGGGACCGGCAGTTCTTCCATCTCGGGGAACACGGTGATCGTCACGTTCGGCTCGGCCAATCTGGCCAACGCGGTCAACGCTGGTGTCACCTCCGGCGCTAACGGCACCGAGACGGCGGGCAACAACAGCTTCGGCACCATCAACTCCAACTTCGACGTGAACGCCCCAGGCGACGTTCCCCTGACGGGCACAACGCCCACGCAGTTCGCTCCGAAGTTGGTGTCGTCGACGATCCTGACGAACGGGTTCTCGACGCCGAACCAGAGTCAGAGTGTGGTGCAGTTCGTGTTCAATCAGCCGGTGACGGTTGGTACGTTTGCGAACTTGTCGCTGGTGGGCTT
>JALYVP010000418.1 GCA_030853185.1 Actinomycetota bacterium
CCCGAACACGGCGAAACGAACCGGCAAGACGGCAACGGCCCACGATGGCACGAACACCAACGAGCAGCAATGACCACCACCTACAGCACCGTCGTCGTCCATGTGCCACCCACACCGCTCGGACTGCTACCCGAGCGATGGACCATCGAGCACAGGTGCAACCTCTGCCGCCAACGCGTGGAACCCGATCAGCTCGTCGTCCACGCCCAAGGTCACGACACACCCCTCGCAGCGGCGCTCGATCGCCCAACAGCGACCGTCCCGGCATCAATAGGTGTATGGTCAACCATACGCTATGAGAGCACCCCGTCGTGACCACTATCTGACGCCGGTCGCCGCTGACGACACCGACACCGTCATCGACGCCGCCATCGACAGCCTCGGCACCCTCCGGGGCCTTCCCAGCAACGGAGACGCCGCCACCCGGCTGCACCTCCTCGCCAGCCTCACCGCCGAGACCGACCGCCGCCTACCCCAAGCAGTCGCCGCCGCCCGCGGCCAAGGATGCTCCTGGGCCGAGATCGGCGACCTGACCGGCGTCACCCGCGCCAGCGCCCAACAGCGTTACGGCCCCCGGAGCCCGCCACACGTCTCGAACCGACTGAAACAATGACGACGGCCGCACCGGCAGCCAACATCTCAACCCCCGCCCGGCGCCGCCCGCCACACCAACCAGTGGGCCATCCAATCCCCAGGCAGTTCCGACACAATGGCGTCACCACAGCACCGACCCGATCCGACCGAGGCCCACGACCCCACCTGGACGCCGGCCTCGACGATCGCAACTGACCAAACGAGGAGGTGAACAAAGGGGCCCACGTCGCCCGCTAAACAGCCCCCGACCCTTCGGAGCCAGGATGTACGGAAACCCGGACTGGGTGTACGAGAACGCCGGAATAGTCAGCCCGCTTCCCTGAGACCGTCGTCGTAGGTGACGACCACGCCAAGATCCGGTCCGATCGAAAGGGCGGCGGCGAGGTGGACAGTGTCGAGTGAGCGCAGCTCGGCCGGCCCCAGGTCGCCCGCCCGGTCGAGCAGCGGTTCGTCGAGGCGGATGAAGTGGACCGTTGCGAACATCCGCCGGGCGGCGCCGACAAGGTGATCGTTGCCGGATCGTCGCAGGGCGCGAACGGTCTCGGTGCGCAACAGCGTCGCTGATACTCGGTCGGGCCAGCGCCGCAGACGCGTTCGGAGCGCCGCAGACTCGGGCTCGGTGACCATGAGCCTCACGAAGGCCGAGGTGTCCAGGTAGGCGGCCCTACCGCTCATCGGCCCGCAAATCTGCCAGGGCGGCCGAGGGGAGGACGGCCGAGGGAGCAGGAAGGCCCATGTCCTCGGCGACATCCAAGAGATCGCCGGCAGCCTCGGTCACGGCCTTCGACGACGAGTTGGTCCAAGGCTCCGGGTCGGAGGGGAACGATCCGGGCGATCGGATGCCCATGGTCGGTGACCTCGATCGTCTCGCCACTGACGACGCGCTTCATGAGGGCGCTGGCCTGTTGCCTGAGCTCCCGTATGCCAACTCTGTTACTCACCGTGACTACGCTGTGACGCAATTCTCCTCGGGCATTACGGCGCTCGGAAGGAGGCCGCGTCAAGCTCGAGGCCGATGATCCGGGCCATTCGGTCCATGTCGGCGTCATAGGCGAGGACCGTGGCCTGGCGGCGCCAGGCGACCGCGCCGATCAGGCAATCGACCATGCCCCGGGGGGTGACGCCGGCCTGTAGGCACCGGCGGTAGATGCGAGCAGCCGCTTCGAAATCAGCCGCGGTGTCGATGGGCAGCAACTCGAAGCGGAGCAGAAGACGGCGCAGGTCAGCCATGCTTTCATCGCTCTTCGCCCCGGCGAAAACCTCCATCACGACCGGCTCGGTGACCGCAACCTGGCCATCGGCGGCGATGAGCGTCGCCAGTCGCTCATCCACCGGACTCCCCGTCGCCCGGTCGTACTCCACCCACGCCGAGGTGTCGGCGAGGATCATGGCGCACCTCGGGGCCGAGCGTCGGCGGTCGGGTCGGCGATGACCCGAGCGCCGCGCATGGCGAGGGCTTCCCGGCGCGTCATGGGCTGACCAGCCAGGTGTCGCAGCGCCAGGTCTACGGCCTCGGTCTTGGTCCGGACCCCGTAGCGGTCCATGATCGCCTGGACATGGATGTCTTCGAGCTCGATGTTGGTCCGCAACCTGGCCATACACGTATCCTACACCTTGCGTGTATGTCACGTGTAGAACGTTACGGTCGTCGTTTCTTCGGCGGAGACATGGCCAGCGGATGGTTGCGGATCATGTAGCGGTCGAACTGAGGGACGGTGAAGGCGGCCAGGCCGTAGCCAGGGGTGTAGAGCAGACCCTTCCGATAAGCCTGGACCGGGTGGGGCCAAGTTGCTCGGAGGTCCGCTTCATCACGGTGGCGACATCGGCGGCCTTTTGCGGTTCGGCCCCTAGCTGGGCCATGGCCCTGAGGTATTGCAGCTCCAGGTCGGTCGTTCGGTCGACGCGTACCC
>JALYVP010000124.1 GCA_030853185.1 Actinomycetota bacterium
TACGACGTCCGGCTGCGGGACGACGCCGGCCGGGTCTACAACCGAACCTTCCTCACCAAACGGGAAGCCGAGCTGTACGCAGCTCGCCAGCGCACGGACCGCTCTCGAGGAGCGTGGGTCGACCCTCGCCGAGGCACGGTGACCGTGGATGCCTGGGCCGAGTACTGGCTGGCGCAGCGATCCGACCTCCGGATTCGCACCGTCGAGCTGTACACCAGCCTGCTCCGCCTTCACGTCCTGCCCGAGCTGGGGGCGGTCGAGCTGGCCAAGTTGTCGCCGTCGCAGGTCCGGTCCTGGCACGCTGGGCTCCGGGCCCGAAGGGTCCCGGGGCCTCCACCGCAGCCAAGGCCTATCGGCTCCTGCGGACCATCCTGCAGACCGCGGTGGTCGACGAGGTGATCGTCCGCAACCCCTGCCAGGTCGCCCGGGCCGGCATCGAGCGGGCCGCCGAGCGCCCGGTGGCGTCGGTGGGTGATGTCCAGGCCCTGGCGGACGCCATCGCCCCCCGGTTCCGGCTTGTGGTCCTCCTGGGGGCGTGGTGTGGCCTCAGGCGGGGCGAGCTCCTCGCTCTGCGCCGAGGTGACATCGACCTTGACCACGCGACCGTCCGGGTTGAGCGGGCTGTCCAGCACCGCCAGAACGGCACGCTGGAGTTCGGTCCACCCAAGACCGACGCCGGCCGGCGGACCGTGGCCATACCGCCCCACCTGACCCCTGAGGTGACGGCGCACCTCGAGCGCTTCACCGGCCCCGAAGCCGACAGCCTGGTCTTCACCGGCGAGAAGGGCGGGCCGGTCCGTCCCCACGTGCTGCAGAAGGCCTGGGTGGCGGCCAAGGACACAACCGGGCTGACCCAACTCCACCTGCACGACCTCAGGCATTCCGGCAACACCTGGGCCGCGGCCACGGGGGCGTCGACCAAGGAGCTGATGGCTCGGATGGGCCACGCCAGCGCCCAGGCCGCCATCGCCTACCAGCACGCCACCGCAGAGCGGGACCAGGCCATCGCCGCCGCCCTATCCAGCCTGGTGCCCGCAGCCAAGCCGACCAGGGCGGCCAAGTCGCCCGCGCGATAAACGCGCGATATGGGAGGCGCCGGCGACTCGGGGCGCGAAGAAGAGGGGGCCGAAACCCTCCCTGACCTGCGACTTCGGTGCGAGCGGGCGACGGGAGTCGAACCCGCGTAACCAGCTTGGAAGGCTGGGGCTCTACCACTGAGCTACGCCCGCGTGGACAGGGAGCGTATCCGAGCACCGACCTCGTAACCGGCCCCCGCCCGGTTTCTCCGGTTCGGGAAGAACAGGCGTGATCGTCGCACATTCCCCAATGGCGCGTGGTTCGCTTCCAGTCTCTCATTGTGGCCGATTGGTCACCTCTTGTGATGGAGCCCGTAGAAGTGTCGCCTTTTCCTCACCCCTCAGAAGTTTTCTTGCAGGATAGCCTCGCATCCTCGTTGCTTCTATGACAGACTCCGCTTTGTGAAAGATGCCGTTTCCGGCGCACTTTGGTGAACATTTGATCATGCTATTCATCGCGTGCTTAGCGCCCCCCGTCACGAAGAGGAACGACCGTGGACTATCTGCAAGATCCCAGTCACCGCAAGGCCTTCTCGGTTGTCATGACGGTTCCACGAATGGTCACCCGGGGTGGTAGCTGTTTGGCCATCACCTCGGATGGCACCGTCCGCGGGTGTCACTGAACGACGACTTTCTCGAATGCGTGAATCTGCGCGGCCGGGTCATTTACCGCGCTTCTGCCGATCTCGCCTGTTCCACCAGCTTCAATCCGATTGCACACTTCGAAAGGTTGTTTTAACCATGCGTAACATCAAGGTTCGGGTCGCTCTTGCTGCCGCCAGCATCGGTGCCGTCGTCGCTGTCTCCCAGACTGGCCTGGCCGCGGTTGTCGGCACATGGGGCATCGGCTGAGACAAGTCTCATTGACAAACCACCTCCGGCTTTCCGCCGAGTCGGAGGCGGTTGATTACCAGGTCGTGCTAACTGACCGTCATCGCAGGTCAGCGGTGCGCTCAGCTGCGCCACCATCGCGCGTGCCTACATTCGGGGCTACATTGTTGCCCTAGCCAGAAACTCGCCTGGCTCCACCACGTGGAGACCAAGACGTGCCAACCAGGGCGCCAACGCTCAACAAGTTCTATGTCCTCACAGTGGGCGTCCTTGGCGCGGCCGGATTCTGGTTAGCGGAAACAGCCCTGCATCCAGGCCCTGGTGCCGCCCCGGACTGGATGGCCGTCGGCCTCTTCGCCGCTCTGGTCATGGCCAGCGAGAACCTTTCACTGGTCCTGCCGTCGCGGGTCACGCTCAGCCCCCAGCTGATCCTGGTCATGGCTGCCGTGACCGCCCTTGACCGCCACGGGGTCGTTCTGGGTTCCCTGCTCATCGGCGCCGCCGGCAGCCTGGTGATCCGGGCATTCCGGAGCCGCCGCTACGGTCCGATCCTGTTCAACCTCGGTCAGATGGCGCTCTCGGCCGGAACGGCGGCCATGGTCTACGGGGCCCTCTCCAGGGTCGGCACCCCGCCGGTGGCAACGTACGGGGCGACCGTCTTCAGCTACACCCTTGTCAACTTCGCCCTTGTCGTCACGGCGGCGACGTTCCGCCTGGGTACCACACTGCGCTCCCTGTGGATCGACATGCGGGTGTCGGCCCTCAACGACTTCGTCTTCGGCATCCTCGGCCTGCTGCTGGGCAGGCTGTACCTCGCCGTCGGGCCCCTGGCCCTGGTCGCCGTCCTCGCCCCGATGGTGGCCACCCGGACCGTGTCCACCTCGGCCGTGAAGTTCCGCCAGACCTACCGCCGTCTGGAGCTGTTATACAGCTTCACCCGCCAGATCGAACGATCGAGCGATCACCCCGACGTGGTCAGCGCCGTCCTGGAGCAGTTCCGGTCGCTTCTTGACGTCCGCGTCGCCGAGTTCGTCGCCATCGGACCCAGAGGGTGGCACCGCATATCGCTGTCGACCGAGTCGACCCAACCCGTCGACCTCGAGGTGACGGAGCCGGTGGCCCTCGTGGCCGCGGTGAAGGCTGGGCCGCTTCAGCTTGAACACGCTCCGGCGGAGGTTCAGGCGCAACTGGCCGCTGAGGGGCGCACCAAGGCGATGATCACTCCCCTCCTCGTCGACGGCCGCCTCATCGGCGTCATCACCGTGGCCGACCCCGTCCTTGACCGCCCGTTCAGTCCCGAGGATCTCAAGCTGGTGGAGACCCTGGCCAACCACGCGGCGGTCTCCCTCGAACACACCCGGCTCCTGGACCAGGTGCGCTTCGACGCCCGCCACGACCCCCTCACCGGTCTGGCGAACCGGTACCGCTTCAATGAGATCGTGGCCGAGACGAGCGGCCCGGTAGCCGTCCTCCTCGTCGACCTGGACCGGTTCAAGGAGATCAACGACACCCTCGGCCACGATCACGGCGACCTGCTCCTGCGCAGCGTCGGCGCTCGCATGTCGGAGAAGCTTGGCTACAGGGGCACGGTGGCGCGCCTCGGGGGCGACGAGTTCGGCGTCCTGCTCCCCCACACTGGCGGAGGCGACGCAGCCCAGGCCGCGGTCGCGCTCCTCGCTGCCCTGGAGCAGCCCTTCGAGGTCGGCGAGCTGGCCCTGGAGATCACCGGCAGCGTCGGCGTGGCCGCCACCGCCACGGCCGATGAGGACAAGAGCAAGCTGCTCCAGCAGGCCGATGTGGCCATGTACATGGCCAAGGCGGCCCACAGCGGGTGGGAGCTCTACGCCCCGGAACGGGACCACTACAGCCCCCGGCGGTTGGCCCTCGCCGGCGAGCTTCGCCAGGCCATCGACGATCACGAGCTCGAGGTGCACTATCAGCCCAAGGCGGACCTGCGCACCGGAACGATCGTCGGGGTGGAGGCCCTGGTGCGATGGCGTCATCGCCACTTCGGCCTGCTGAGCCCGGATGTCTTCATCCCCCTGGCCGAGCACGTCGGCCTCATCCGGCCACTCACCCTGATGGTGCTCGACGCTGCCATCAAAGAACAACACCGCCTCCATGACCGGGGTTTCCCGATCGGCGTGGCCGTCAACATCTCCGTGCGCTCGGTGCTCGACGTCCAGCTCCCGGATCAGATCGCCACCGTGCTGGGCGCTCACGGGATGAAGGCGTCCAACCTGACCCTGGAGATCACCGAGAGCAGCGTGATGGCCGACCCCGCCCGCACCATCGGGATCCTCGGTCGGCTCGACGCTCTCGGCGTGTCCATCTCCGTCGACGACTTCGGCACCGGTTACTCGTCTCTGTCGTATCTCAAGCGGCTCCCCGTGTCCGAGATCAAGGTCGATCGTACCTTCGTCTCGGGTCTGCTCAACGATGACAGCGACGCGGCCATCGTGCGCTCGACCATCGAGTTGGCCCACAATCTCGGGCTGCGGGTGGTAGCCGAGGGTGTCGAGGACCGGCCCACCTGGATGAGGCTGCATGCGCTCGGCTGCGACGAAGCCCAGGGTTACTTCGTGAGTGCGCCGCTTCCCGCCGACGCCCTGGCGGTGTGGATCGAACGAACGAACCTGGTCATCGACCCCTACCTCTGACGAGAGCACCGACCCGCGGAGACATCGCGTCTGCCGCTGGCGGTGAACGTCCGGGTTCCGCTGGCTCTTCCCAGCAGCTACTGTCCGACCTGAGGGCGTAGGCCTGCTGGCGGAGCGACCCTCCATCCTCCCATGAGACTCTCCTCGTCCCCGCGCTGGCGCCGGATCCTCGTCGCCGTCGCCGTCGCCATGACGGCCGGAGGGCTGACCTGCGGGCCCGTCACCGCGGGAGCGGTCTCGACGCCGACGCTGACGTGGTCCACCCTGTCGCCGCCGCTGAGCCCTCCTCCCCTGGCCTACGCGTCGATGGCCTACGACAATGACAACGCGACCGTCGTGCTGTTCGGGGGTCAGCGGGCGGACGGCACGTTGTCGTCTGATACATGGGTTTGGAATGGGTCGACCTGGAGCCGCTCCCCGTCTGCCGTTCCGGCTCGCAAGTTGGCGGCCATGGCGTTCGACCCGGTCCTGCACCAGCTGATCCTCTTCGGCGGGCAGGGTGGCGGCAATCAGTTGCTCAACGACACCTGGGCATGGAACGGCGCCAGCTGGGTCGTCCAGACGCCCGACACCGGGACCAGTCCCCCCGCTCGCGAAGGCGCCAGCCTCGGTTTCGACACCAGCGACCAGCTGCTGCTCTTCGGCGGCAGTGGCGCTGCGGGAGCGACACCGTCCGCCGCGAGCGGCGCCGGCGCCCCATCGGGATCGGCTCCACGGTCGGCCGCACCGGCGGGATCGACCTCCGGGCCGGCCACCGCCATCCTGGCCGACGCCAACCCGCTGATGACCCTGGGCGATACGTGGGTGTGGACCGGTTCCACGTGGTCGGAACAGACGGTGGGGGGTCCGGTGGCCCGGACCGACGCCGCCATGACATGGGACAGTGCCCACCATCAGACCGTCCTCTTCGGTGGGTCCTCCAGTCCTGTGGGGGCCGTTCCCCCGAGAGGGATGTTGGCCGACACCTGGATCTGGGGGAGCGGGGCATGGGCTCCCACGGCGCCCCCCATCAGCCCCCTGCCTCGCCAGGACACCACCGTGAGCGCCGACAGTGACCTCGGCGGACTTGTCGCCTTCGGCGGCAGCACGCCGAGCGGGCCGAGCAATGACACATGGGTCTGGAACGGGCAGGCCTGGGCCCAGCTCTCCCCCACCGCTTCCCCCACCCCCCGCCAGGGAGCAGCAGCCGCCTACGACTCCTCCGCCCACCAGCTGGTCCTCTTCGGCGGCCTGGCCGGCGGTGGAGCCGTGCTCGGCGACACGGAGATCCTCGCAGCGAAAGCGCCGGCCATGCCGGGGCCGTCCTCAGCGGCGGGGACGGGAAGCCAGCTGGCGCCCGGTTCGACCACCGGACCCTCCACCACCGCCGCCACCGGGAGGTCAGGCCCGACGAACGGCTCGCACCCGCAACCAAGCGCACCGGACACCGGGCTGACCCCTTCCCAGCAGAAGAACAACGCCCGGCAGGTGCGCCACGGGGACCTGGTGACCCTGTCGGGATCCGGTTTCAAGGCGAACGCACCGGTCACCATCACGTTCCATTCCACGCCTTACCTGGTCGGCCGCACCGTGGCCGACGCGGCCGGTTCTTTCTTCGCCACCGTCGCCGTGCCCAGCGCCGCAACGCCGGGCCTGCACCACTTCGAGGCCACCGGCATGGGCGAATCGGGGGTCATGATCACCCTCGTCACGCCCGTGGACGTCGTCGAAACCGTCGCCCATCACCGGGCCTTGGCAGAGACGCTGGTCCTGGTGGTCGTCGCCATCGCTCTGCCCGTCGGGACCTGGCTGGCCATGGGTATCGGCTGGCGCCGCCGTGACGTGCCCGCCGGAGCCTGACCACGTCGCCGGGTGGCGCCTCGCGCCAGCATGTGCACTACGGCCCCCACCGCAGCCAGGTCGGCGAGATGTGGCGACCCGACGATGGACATGGCGAGCACCCCGTGGTGGTCCTCGTTCACGGCGGCTTCTGGCGGGCGGCCTACACCAAGCAGCTCATGCACCGCCTGGCCCGGGCCATCGTCGCCGAGGGCTGGGCGGTGTGGAACATCGAGTACCGCCGGGTCGGCGCCGGCGGGGGCGGCGGCGGCTGGCCGGCCACCTTTGTCGACGTGGCCGCCGCGTTCGATCATCTCAGGCAGGTGGGCGGGATCGACCGGGACCGCATTGTGGCCTGCGGTCACTCCGCGGGTGGCCACCTGGCGCTCTGGGCCGCCGCCCGCCCCCGTCTCCCCGCTGGGTCGCCGGGCGAGAACCCGGCGGTCATTGTGCGCGCCGCGCTGTCCCTGGCCGGGGTGGTGGACCTGGTCGAGGCGGCGCAGCTCGGTCTCGGCGGCGGCGCCGCCCCGAGGCTGCTTGGCGCCGGCCCCGAGGAGGCTCCGGAGCGCTACGCCGCCGCCTCGCCCGCCGCCCTGCTTCCCCTGGGGGTCCCCCAGGTGCTCCTCCACGGCGACAGCGACGTCGCCGTGCCCCTCGCCGTCTCCGAGCGCTACCAGCAGAAGGCGGCAGCGGCCGGCGACGACAGCACCTTGGTCATCCTGCCCGGCGTGGATCACATGAAGTTGATCGAACCCAGCGGCGCCGCCTGGGATGCCCTCGGCCTGGCGCTCGAGCGGTTCTCCGCCTGAGGCGAGCCACTGTTCTGGCGATGGTCAGCCTTTGGCCATCCATCGTTCATGTATCATTCACCTCCTCTCCGTACGGTGCGGGACCACCCGCCATCATCCGGAGGATCCACATCTTGCGACGCCTTGCCGTGCTCTCGATTGCCGCGGCCCTCGCCGCCACCACGTTCACCGCCTGCGGCGGCAGCTCAACCACCTCCTCGCCCTCGTCGGCTGGCTCGACGGCGACCACGGCAGCCAACACCACCGTGGACACCGGGAACCCGACGAAGGCCGTCAACCTGACCGAGGACGGCTCCAGCCTCCTGTTCCCCTACCTCCAGGAGCTCGTCGCCCCCCTGAGCCAGGCGTTCGGAAACATCACCCTCAGCCCCGCTCCCGGCGGCTCGGGCAAAGGCATCACGGACGCCACGGCGGGCACGTCGCTGCTCGGCGGCACCGACGCCTACCTGAGCCCCGGCCAGGCATCAGCAACCCCAGGACTGGCCAACATCCCCATCGTGGTATCAGCCCAGGCCGTCAACTACAACCTTCCCGGCGTCGCCGATGTGAAGCTGAGCGGCGACGTCATTGCCCAGATGTACCAGGGCAAGATCACCAAGTGGAACGACCCAGCGGTCGCCAAGCTCAACTCTGGGGTCACCCTGCCGTCCACCCCCGTCGTCCCTCTCCGCCGAGTTGACTCATCCGGCGACACCTTCCTGTTCACCAGCTTCCTGTCCGCCACCAACCAGGCCTGGAGCAACGGGCCGTCGCTGGGCACGGCCGTGCAATGGCCAGCCGTCACCGGCGAACTGACCGCCAGCGGCAACCCGGGCATGGTGCAGACCTGCTCATCGACACCCGGCTGCATCGCCTACATCGGGGTGTCCTCCGAGAGCGCGGCCAAGACGGCCAACCTGGGCGAGGCCATGCTGCAGAACAAGGCCGGCCAGTTCAGCCAACCGACGGCCGACTCCATCAACGCTGCCGTCGCCGCCTCGGTGAGCAGTGTGCAGTCCAACCTGGTCGCCAACCTCATCTACGCCGACGGGGCGCAGTCCTACCCGATCGTCAACTTCGAGTACCTGGTGGTCAAGTCCACGCAGTCCGACCCCGACACGGCCAAGGCGCTGCGCACCTTCTTCTCCTTCGCTCTCGACCCGACCAAAGGGGCTACCTCGGCCAACCTGATGAAGGAGGGCTTCGTCGCCCTGCCCACGTCGGTGATACCAAAGGTCAACGCCGCAGTCGCCAAGATCGGCTCGTGAGCCTCACCGTTCGGAGCTTGGGCTCCGTCTCTAGTCGAGCACGAAGGAGCCTACGTGGCTGTCACCTCCACTCGCCCCCCTGAGCCGTCCCCGGTGCACAGGCCGCTCACCGAGCGGCAGCGGCGAAACTCCGAGTACTCCCCCCGCGACCGGGTGGCACGTCTCGTGCTCGGTCTCTTTGCGCTCCTACCGATGCTGGCCCTGGCGTTCCTGGCCTACGAGCTGATCAGGCAGGCGTACCCGTCCTTCGTCTTCTACGGGACCCAGTTCTTCACCGGCAAGGGCATCGCTCCCGGTAATCAGTACTCCACCGTGGCGCCGGTCATCCGCCACGGCATCAGCGCCCCCCACGGTGCGCACTACGGCGTGGCCCCGCTGATCTTCGGCACCCTCGTGTCGTCGCTGATCGCGCTCGTGTTCGCTGTTCCCATCTCCGTGGCCGGGGCCATCCTGCTGGTCGAGCGCATCCCTCGGCGACTCCAGGACACGCTGGGGGTCTTCCTCGAACTGCTCGCCGGCATCCCCAGCGTGATCTTCGGCCTGTGGGGGGTGTTTGCCTTCGGGCCGTTCCTGTCCCGCTATGTCTACCGTTACCTGGCCGACCTGGGAATCCCGGGCATGCGCGGTGGCGTCACCTCCAACGGCTCGGGCCTGCTCACCTCGTCCTTGGTCCTGGCCGTGATGATCATCCCCATCGTGGCCGCCACCACCCGGGAGCTCATCCGCTCCGTGCCGCAGCTCACCAAGGAAGGAGCGGTGGCCCTAGGCCTGACCCCCTCGGAGTCCGTTCGCCTCGTCACCCTCCCCTTCATCCGCACGGGCGTCATCGCCGCCGCCTTCCTCGGGTGGGGCCGGGCGCTGGGTGAGACCATCGCCGTGCTGCTCATCAGTGGCAACGCCACCTCTGACTACCCGAGCAGCATCTTCGCTCCGTTCGCGACGATGGCCTCCACCATCGCTGCCCTCCTCGACCAGGCTCTCAATGACTCGACCAGGATGGGGGTTCACGCCCTGGCCGAGCTGGGGCTGGTGCTGCTGGCCGTGACCCTCATCACCAACTTCACCGGGCGGCTCATCTCCCGCCGCTTCAGTGGTGGGCCGCTGCCGGTCGGAAGGGGGGTCTGACCATGTCGTCTCGCCGTCGCCTCGGGGACAGGTTCTTCTGGGGGCTGTGCTTCGTGGCCTTCGCCCTCATCGTCGCGCCGGCGGTGAGCGTGCTGATCAGCGTCTTCCACCAGGCGGCTCCCTCCCTCAGCCTGTCGT
>JALYVP010000125.1 GCA_030853185.1 Actinomycetota bacterium
GGGAACGGGTGCCGCCCAGCGCACCCGCCTCGAGGCCCTCGGCATGGACGTCGATCTTCTGGCCGAGGGTCGGGACATCGACACCATCGAGGACCTCCTGGCCGTGTCGCAGGTCATGGGCCGGGGCCGCACCCCGGCGCTGGTCGCCTCGCTCGCCCACCTGTGGGCCGGGGCGCCCGCCGGTGACCGCGGGTGACCATGGTTCCCATCGAGGACATCCGCCTCCGCACCCGGGACGGCGACCTCCTGCCCTTCGAGCCAAGCCGATGGAGCGAGCGAGCCGACGAGGACGAGCGGGCTCTGCTCGCCGACGTGGAGGGCCCCGTGCTCGACGTCGGATGCGGCCCCGGGCGGCTGGTCCACCACCTGGTTCTGGCCGGTGTCACCGCCATGGGTGTCGACCCGGCCCCCGGGGCGGTGGCCCTGGCCCAGCGGCGGGGGGCACCGGTGTTGCAGCGGGGCGTCTGGGAACGCCTGCCCGGCGAAGGCCGGTGGGGCACGGTGTTGCTCTTCGACGGCAACGTCGGCATCGGTGGTGATCCGGTAGCTCTCCTGCGCCGCTGCGGTGAGCTCCTGGAGCCCCGGGGCCGGGTCCTGGTCGAAGTCGAGGTCCCCGGGGCTCCGAGCCGGCGCCTCGAGGCGCGCATCGAGCGGGGTCAGAAGTCGACACCATGGTTCCCGTGGGCAACGCTCGGGGTCGCCGATGCGGGCGGGGTGGCCGCCCAGGCCGGCCTGGAGGTCACCCGGGTCTGCCACACCGCCGGAGCCGAACGGCACCAGCGCTGGTTCGTCCTCTTCGGCCCCCCCGGCGGGTCCCTGCAGCGCTGCGATGTCCTTCCGAGGCGCGAGGTACCATGCGGGCCGATGTCGATCGCCGCCCACCGCCCGTGACGCCGCTACGGCGGGCCCAGGTCCTGGTGGGTGCGGGAGCCTTCCTCCCGGCGATCACCCTCGGTCTGATCGCCCTGGTTCTCGGCCCCATCGTCGCGGTGGTGGTGTTCATCGTCGCTGCCGCCGGGGCCGCCACCTGGTTGTGGGGAGCCGGCGAGCGCCGGGTCCTGGCATCCCTCCGCGGTCGTCCGGCCAGTGTGTCGACCGACGCCCGCCTGCTCAACCTCATCGACGGTCTGTGCACCACCGCCGGCCTCCGTCAGCCCCGGGTGATCGTGACCCCCCATTCGGGCCTCAACCTGCTGGTGGCCGGGCGCAGCGCCGACAAGGCGGTGCTGGCCGTGACCTCCGGGCTGGTCGAGAACCTCAGCCGCATCGAGTTGGAGGGGGTGCTCGCCGACGGCCTGGTCCAGATCCGCCGGGGCGACATCATCCCGGCAACGGTTGCCGTCGCCATCTTCGGCCTCGGTGCCCGCTGGGCGGCGGGTGTCGGCGACCACGATGCCGAAGTGGATCTGGCCGGGGTGGCCCTCACCCGCTACCCACCGGCCCTGGTCAGCGCCTTCGAGACCATGGACCGCCTGGGGACGGCCCTGCCGGAGGTTCCGTCCTCCCTCGCCGGCCTGTGGCTGGCCGACCCCAGGACGCCGGCGCCCACCGGCACCGAAGCGCCCGGCGAGGCCGGGACCCGGTCTTTCCGGCGTCCCGCCCTGGCCGAACGGGTATCGGCCCTGCGGGAGCTGTAAGAGCCGCCCCACCCGCCCCGCCTCGACCTGGTCCACCCCTGGCCGGCGGCACCGGCAGACGTCGTAGGATGGGGTCATGGCCTCGGAGCAAACCACTCGCCGTACCGGTACCGATCTCGTGAAGCGGGGACTGGCCGAGATGCTGCGCGGTGGGGTCATCATGGACGTCGTCGATGCCGACCAGGCCCGGGTGGCCGAAGACGCCGGCGCCGTAGCCGTCATGGCCCTCGAGCGGGTGCCGTCCGACATCCGGCGGGACGGCGGGGTGGCCCGCATGAGTGACCCGGCGCTCATCGAGGGGATCAAGGCGGCCGTCACCATCCCGGTCATGGCCAAGGCCCGGATCGGCCACTTAGCCGAGGCCCAGGTGCTCCAGAGCCTCGGGGTCGACTACATCGACGAGAGTGAGGTCCTCACCCCCGCTGACGAGGCCCACCACATCGAGAAGTGGTCCTTCACCGCCCCCTTCGTGTGCGGGGCGACCAGCCTGGGTGAGGCGCTGCGGCGCATCTCCGAAGGGGCGGCCATGATCCGCTCCAAGGGGGAGGCCGGCACCGGCGACATCAAAGAGGCCGTCCGCCACCTCCGGTCCATCCTGGGCGACATCCGCCGGATCGGCGTCGCCGATCGGGCCGAGCTGTACACCTGGGCCAAGACGCTGCAGGCGCCGGTCGGCCTGGTGGCCGAGATCGCCGAGACCGGTCATCTGCCGGTCCCGTTGTTCTGCGCCGGAGGCATCGCCACGCCTGCCGATGCGGCCCTGGTCATGCAGCTCGGCGCCGAGGCCACCTTCGTCGGCTCGGGCATCTTCAAGAGCGCCGACCCGGCCCGCTTCGGCCGGGCCATCGTTGAGGCCACCACCCATTTCAACGACCCGGAGCTGGTCGCCAAGGTCAGCCGGGGTCTCGGAGACGCCATGCGGGGCGAGGAGTCGTCCGCCGTCGAGATCCGGTTGTCCGATCGGGGCTGGTAACGGGAGGTGAAGGTCGGCATCCTGGCCCTGCAGGGCGATGTCGGTGAGCACGCGGCCATGCTGCGCCAGCTCGACGTGGAGCCCATCGAGGTTCGCCGTCCAGGCGACCTCGACGCCATCGAGGCCATGGTGCTCCCCGGCGGGGAATCCACCACCCTGTCGTTGTTGATGACCTCGGTGGGCCTTGGTCCGCCGCTGGCCGAACGTCTCCAGGCCGGCATGCCGGCCCTGGGCACGTGCGCGGGGATGATCCTGCTGGCCCGGGACGTGGCCGACGCTCGGGCCGACCAGGTTCGCCTGGCCGCCGTCGACATCGCCGTGCGGCGCAACGCCTTCGGACGCCAGGTCGACAGCTTCGAGACCGATCTCGACGTTCCGGCCATGACCGGCGGACCGTTCCACGCCGTGTTCATCCGGGCGCCCTTCGTGGAGCGGGCCGGTCCCGGTGTGGAGGTGCTGGCCACCGTCAATGACCGGGACGGGGCTCAGCACCCGGTGCTGTGCCGCCAGGGACCCGTGGTCGTGGCTGCCTTCCACCCCGAGTTGTCCGGGGACAGGCGCCTGCACGAGTTGTTCTTGGAACGAGTCGCATCGTGAGAGGCTGAGACCATGTCGGGACATTCCAAATGGGCCACCATCAAGCACAAGAAGGGGGCGGCCGACAAGGCTCGGGGGAAGCTGTTCGCCAAGCTCATCCGTCAGGTCGAGGTGGCGGCCCGGGAAGGTGGCGGCGACCCCGACACCAATCCCACCCTGCGGACCATGTTCCAGAAGGCCAGGGAGAGCTCGGTGCCGATCGACACCATCGACCGGGCCATCAAGCGCGGCACCGGCGAGCTCGAAGGTGTCCACTACGAGCAGATCTCCTACGAGGGCTACGCCCCCTCCGGCGTGGCGGTGATCGTCGAGTGCCTGACCGACAACCGCAACCGCAGCGGATCGGACATCCGCTCGACGTTCTCCAAGAACGGCGGGTCCCTGGCTGAGCCCGGCGCCGTTTCGTGGCAGTTCAACCGCAAAGGCGTCGTCCTCGTCCCCAAGGTCAGGCCCGGGGGGGAGGAGATCAGCGAAGATGATCTCATGCTCGCCGCCCTGGACCACGGGGCCGAGGACATCACCGAGGCCGGCAGCTCCTGGCAGGTGACCACCCCCCCCAACGAGGTGGAGGCGGTGCGCGCCGCGCTGGACGAGGCGGGCTTCCCCATCGAGTCGGCCGAGGCCACCATGGTCGCCGACAACCTCGTGCCCCTCGACAACGAGGCCGATGCCAAGAAGGTCCTGCGCCTCATCGACCTGCTGGAGGAGTACGACGACGTCCAGAACGTCTACGCCAACTTCGACATCCCCGACTCGATCATCGAGCTCATCGAAGCGTGAGCGGGCCAGGCCCGGCTGGTCCACCATGGCCAGAACGACGGATGCTACCCTCGAACGGATGTTCGCCCTCGGCATCGATCCCGGCCTGACCCGCTGTGGTTATGGAGCGGTGGTCTCCGACGGCGGTGCGCTGCGGGTCGTGGCCGTCGGCCACCTGACCACCTCGCCGGCTGACCCGGTGGGCATCCGGCTGGCCACCCTGCTCGACGATCTCCGGGCGCTGCTGGCCGACCTGCGCCCCGAGGTGGTGGTGGTCGAGCGGGTCCTGTTCCAGACCAACGCCCGCACGGCCATGGCCACCGGTCAGGCCAGCGGGCTGGCCCTGGCGGCCGCGGTTCAGGCGGGCTGCGACGTGGTCCAGTACAGCCCCAACGAGGTCAAGCAGGCCGTGGCCGGGTACGGCTCGGCGACCAAGGAGCAGGTGCAGCGCATGGTGCAGGTGCTCCTCGGCCTGGCCGATGTGCCGAAGCCGGCGGACCGGGCGGACGCCTTGGCCCTGGCCATCTGTCACCTGAGCGGGGCCCGCCTGCGCGCCGCGGCGGCCGTCGGTGATGGGGCCACCGCGGTGACGGGGGCGAGGCGGTGATCGGGTCGCTCCGCGGCGTGTTGGCCCAACGAGGCCGGAAGGGCGACCACGGCGGCGAGTTGCTGATCGAAGCCGGGCCGGTCGGCTACCGGGTGGTGACCCCGGCGTCAACGGCCGCCGGCATCGGCGACATCGGCTCGGTGGTCCACGTCCACGTCCACACCCACGTGCGCGAGGACGCGCTGATCCTCTACGGCTTCGCCACCGCCGACGAACGGGCCTGCTTCGAGGTGCTCATCGGCGCCCACGGGGTGGGGCCAGCGGTGGCTCTCGCCCTGCTGTCGGTTCACTCGCCGCTGGCCTTGCGCCACGCGGTGGCGACCGACGACGTCGATGCCCTGATGCAGGTCCCCGGCATCGGCAAGAAGACGGCGGCCCGGCTGATCATCGAGCTCAAGACCCGCCTCGACGTCGACGACGACGCCTGGGTGACCGTCCGACCGGCCCCCGACGGCGCCGACGACGACGCCTCCGCCCGGCGCCGGGAGGTGCGCGCCGCCCTCGAGTCCCTCGGGTACGGTCCCGACGAGGTCCGGGCCACGGCCCAGCGCCTACCGGCCGAGGGAACGGTCGAGGACCTGGTCCGGGCCGCTCTGCGGGAGCTGGCCGGAACGCGATGACGGTCCGCCCTCGGATCGAGCCGTGAGAAACGAAGGCATCGAGCGGGTCGTCACCCCCTCGGCGGATCCCTTGGAGGCGGCCGAGGAGTCGTCGCTGCGCCCCGACCGCCTCGACGAGTTCATCGGCCAGCCCCAGCTGCGCGAGCACCTCGAGATCGTCCTGGAGGCGGCTCGGCGGCGGGGTCAGGCCGCCGACCACCTCCTCTTCGCCGGCCCCCCGGGCCTGGGCAAGACGTCGCTGGCGGGGATCGTGGCCAACGAGATGGGCGCCGCATTCCGGGTCACGTCCGGACCGGCCCTGGTCCGCGCTGGTGACCTGGCGGCCATCCTGACCAACCTGGCGGACGGCGACGTGCTCTTCATCGACGAGATCCACCGCCTGGGCCGGGCGGTCGAGGAGATCCTCTACCCGGCGATGGAGGACTTCCAGCTCGACATCGTGCTGGGCAAGGGCCCGACGGCCCGGTCCATCCGGCTGGACCTGCCCCGCTTCACCCTGGTGGGCGCCACCACCCGGACCGGCCTGATGACCGGGCCGCTGCGTGACCGGTTCGGCTTCGTTGCCCGCCTGGACTACTACGCCCCCGACGATCTCGACGCCATCATCCGGCGATCGGCGGCCATCCTGGGAGTGACCATCGAGCCGGCCGGGGCCGGCGAGATCGCCCGCCGGGCGCGGGGTACCCCCCGGATCGCCAACCGGTTGCTCAAGAGGGTCCGGGACTTCGCCGAGGTCCGCGGGGACGGCCGGGTCACGCTGGAGACGGCCCGGGCCGGGCTGACCCTCTTCGGGGTGGATGACCTGGGCCTGGACAAGGTCGACCGGGCCATCCTGGGGGCGGTGTGCGCCCGCTTCGGTGGCGGCCCGGTCGGGTTGTCGACCCTGGCGGTGAGCGTCGCCGAAGAGACCGATACGGTCGAGGACGTGTACGAGCCGTACCTGCTCCAACTCGGCCTGCTCATGCGGACACCGCGCGGTCGGGTCGCCACCCCGGCCGCGTGGCGCCATCTGGCCCTGGACCCCCCGGCCCGTCCCCCCGGCCTCCTCGATCCGCCGGCCGGTCTCTTCGACCCCCTGTGAGCGCAGTTCCCGACTACCCACTGCCGGACGAGGCCATCGCCCAGCGTCCGCTCGAACCCCGGGATGCGGCCCGGCTGCTGGTGGCCATCGATCCGTCGGCTGCTCCTGAGCATCGCCACGTTCGCGACCTGTCGGCGCTGGTGGGGCCCGGCGACGTCGTCGTAATCAACACCTCCCGGGTCCTGCCGGCCCGCCTGCACCTGCGCAAGCGAACCGGGGGAGCAGCCGAGGTGCTCCTACTCGAGGCCGACCCCGGCGGGGGCGACGGCATGTGGATCGCCCTCGTTCGGCCCGGTCGGCGGCTGGCCCCGGGGACCGTGCTCACCGCAACCGACGGGGGCGAAGGCGTGGTGGAGATCGGCGCCCGCCTCACCGGCGGCCGGCGGGCGGTCCGGCTCCTCGACGGGGACGCCCTGGCCACCGTCGGCCAGGTGCCGCTGCCGCCCTACATCCACGAGCCTCTGGCCGACCCCGAGCGTTACCAGACGGTCTACGCCGACCTTCCTGGTTCGGTGGCGGCCCCGACCGCGGGGTTGCACCTGACCGAGGCCGTGCTCGACTGCTGCCGGGAGCGCGGAGCCGTGATCGAGGCCGTCGATCTGGCCGTCGGGCTGGGGACGTTCCGACCCTTGAGCGCGGCGGACGTCGAGTCCCACGTCATGCACGTCGAGCGCTACCGGGTGGAACCCCGGACCATGGAGGCCTGCCGTGCCGCCCGCCGGGTCATCGCCATCGGGACCACGACCACCCGCGCCCTGGAGACGGCGGCCGCCACCGGCGCCCTCCAAGGGCGCAGCGACCTGTACATCCACGGCGACTACCCCTTCGCCCTCGTCGATGTGCTGCTGACCAACTTCCACCAGCCCCGCTCGTCACTGCTCGTGCTCCTGGAGTCGTTCTGCGGCCCCCGGTGGCGGGACCTCTACGAGTGTGCCCTGATGGCCGGCTACCGCTTCTTGTCCTTCGGCGACGCCATGATCGTCGCCCGGCGGGCGGCCGAGGGATCAGTCGCCCGGCGGGCGGCCGAGGGATCAGTCGCCCGGCGGGCGGGGTGACCGCGGCCGGGTTCCGAGCCGAAGCCATCGACGGGTTGGCCCGAACCGGCACGATCACCACACCACGCGGGGTCATTACCACCCCTTGCTTCATGCCGGTGGGGACGAGGGGGGCGGTGCGCCTGCTCGACACCGACGACCTTGATGCCCTGGCCCCCCAGGTCGTGCTGGCCAACACCTACCACCTGATGCTGCGCCCCGGGGTCAAGACCATCGCCGCTCTCGGCGGGTTGCACCGCTTCCTCGGCTACGACGGGCACCTGCTCACCGACTCGGGCGGCTACCAGGTCTTCTCTCTCGGCGCCTCGGTTGACGACGACGGCGTCAGCTTCCGCTCCACCTATGACGGATCCCGGCACCGGCTCACCCCCGAGCAGGCGGTGGCCATCCAGGAGGACCTCGGGGCGGACATCCAGATGGCCCTCGACATCTGCCCTGGCCTTCCTGCCCCCGACCACCAGGTCCGCTCGGCCGCGGAACGCACCCTGGCCTGGGCGGCCCGGGCTCGGACATGCCACCAGCGGCGAGACCAGTCCCTCTTCGGGATCGTCCAGGGCGGGATCTCGCTCGACCTGCGGGCCGAGAGCGCGGAGAGAACCGTCGCCCTCGACTTCGACGGCTACGGGATCGGCGGGCTCTCGGTCGGCGAGCCCCTCGACCAGATGCTCCCGGCTCTCGCCGCGGTCACCGCCCGCCTCCCCGCCGACCGCCCCCGCTACCTCATGGGCGTCGGGGACCCGGTCTCGATGGTGGAGGCGGTGGCCCTCGGCGTCGACATGTTCGACTGCGTCCTGCCCACCCGCCTGGCCCGGCACGGGACGGCCCTGACCGGGCGGGGCCGCCTGGCCGTGCGAGCCGCCGGGCACGCCCTCGAAGATGCCCCGCTCGACCCCGACTGCGCCTGCCGCGTCTGTGCCCGCCACAGCCGGGGCTACCTGCGCCACCTCCTCGTCGTCGGGGAACCGACCGCCGGACGCCTGTTGAGCATCCACAACGTGACCTGGGTTCAGAACCTCATGCGCCGCTGCGCCGAAGCGGTGGGTTCAGGGACCCTTGAGCACCTGCGCGCCATCATCGCCGCCCAGTGGGGATCTCCCACCCCGAGCTGAGCTGTCCGTCAAGGACCGTCAATCCCGGGACGGCACCAGACGGCCCGCCGGCCTTGGTACAGTCTCCCGATCCCTCCCCTCGGGGAGGTTCCCACCTGCCTATGACCTTTCTCCTCCATCCCCTGCTCCTCGCAGCCACCTCCACCACCGTCAAGGGGAAGACCAGCAGTGGGAGCAGCGTCTTCACCATCGTGTTCCTGCTGCTGATCGTGGGGGTCGGGTATTTCCTGATCATCCGTCCCCGCCAGGCCCGGATGAAGCAGCAACGGGCCCAGGTCTCCACCCTCGACATCGGCTCCGAGGTCATGTCCGTCGGCGGCATCATGGGAACGATCGTCGACGTCACCGACACCACCTTCGACGTCGAGGTGGCCGATGGGATCGTGATGACCTTCGTGAAGCGGGCCATCAACGCCCGCCCCGCTTCTGCCGGTGGGACGGCCACCGTCGCCGACGACAGCGAAGGCGACATGCCGCCCGATCCCTGGGACGAGGCGCCCGGGGGTGAGGGCGACCACGAGGCGATCCACGACTCCGGGGCCGATGAACACGAGCCCGGCGCCGCCGACCACCGCGACGCCGACCCTGGGACGACCGACGACGATGCCGGCAACGGCGGCTCCGGACGTCGAGGCACCGATGGACGCCCCCTCCCCCCCGATGGCGAGACCGGCAGCGGCTCGGAAGGCTCCGGCTCGGGGGGTCGCTGATCATGCGCCGCGGCATGGTCTGGTCCCTGGTCGGGATCATCGCCGTCGCCATCGTATCCCTGGGTGCCACCATCCTGGTCGGGCACACCCCCGTCCTCGGCCTCGACCTCAAGGGCGGGGTGTCGGTCGTCCTCAAACCCCAGGGCACGGTCGACGACGCCACCCTGTCCCAGGCCGTCTCGATCATCCAGAACCGGGTCAACGGCCTGGGCGTGGCCAACTCCAACATCGAACGCCAAGGCAACGACGTGGTCGTCAGCCTGCCCGGCATCAAGAACTCGCAGAATGCACTGAAGGTCCTGGGCACGACGGCCACGTTGTACTTCCGGCCCGTGTACTGCGCCATCCCCGCCTACACGCCGCCCAAGGCCCCGACCACGCCGCCCTCGACCCCGCCGAGCCCCACCCCCCAAGGGGCCGGCGTGCCTGGCGGCGTCCACCCGGGCGACCGGCTGGCGGCGGCCATCCGGCCCGCCGCCCAGACCGCCCCCACCACCCCGGCGACCACCCCGGCGACCACCCCC
>JALYVP010000419.1 GCA_030853185.1 Actinomycetota bacterium
GTAGGTCGGTTCCGAAGGTTCCTGCCGTGGCGATGAGGGCGGCGGTCATCAGGTGGGTGGTGTGGTGGGCTGGCGGGTTCGGGCCATCGGGCCTGCCCCTTTCGTTGGCGTTGCGGGAAGGGGCAGGGCAGGGTCAGGGCAGGGGTGGTGAGGACGGCCTAAACCGAAACGTCAGGCGACGGTCCCGGCATTATGAGGGCGTCGGTCAGGCGGCGAGCAGGGTGGTGGCTTCGAGGTCCCCGATGTCCGCGTACCCGAGCGTCGAGGGGTGCTCACCGTCGGGGTTCTCGGCCGGACCGGCGTAGAAGCCGAGCGGTGATAGGCCCGCCCAGCTTCCCCATCTCTCCCCGAGAGGGACGTAGCCGTATCCGTTGTCTGCGCAGAAGGCGGGCAGGGCGGCGGTGTAGGCGGAGATCAGGGCGGGATCGTTGATGATCGGGGCGGGTGACGACACGAAGAAATCGCCGGACACCTTGGCTGCATTCCCGATGGCGAGAAGGTTGGTGAGGTAGGTGGCGACAGGAATGCCTCCACCTACGACGGCATCATTCGCGCCGGAACGGAAGACTGTCACGTCGGCAGCGTAAGCCTTGATCGTGTCGAGCGGCCCGTACGCTCCCGGCGCTACTACCGCCCACTGGGATGTCGTCGACCCTGACACCCCAGCGTTGGCAACTCGGACACGCGGGACCGCCGAGTGGAACGGTTCGACCTCCAGGATCAGGGTGTATCCGGTGGTGTTGCCGAACTTGAGGACCGGGTTGGTGGTGGCGGGAAAGGTGATGGTGGTCTTGCCGATCGACCCTGGTGGCACGGTGGCGTTGATCGGCGTAGCGGCCTGGTTGTTGGCACGGGCGTCGAACGATCCCATCCCGCCGCTGTGGAAATAGTAGATGTCCGCCGAGTCGTAGAGGGCCGGGCCGGACGGGGTGAAGGCGAGCGTGTCGGCCGCTGCGGCCCCGGTGGCCCCCCACGAGGCTGAGCCGTTCGCCCAGCCGACAGCAAACCCTTGCAGCGGCGCCCAGGCGGCCGACGCCACCCATCGGGGGTCGTTCTCCAGTGCGGCGTCGCCGATGGCGTTGGGGATCGACCCGCCGAGCGCGGCCGGGTAGCCACGTCCGGCGAGGTGGGCGGCGACTGCCGAGCCCGGCCCGATCCCAGCCGGCACCCCGGGGCCGGCGTAGCCGTAGACGGTCGAGTCGCCAGCTTCGAGCCATTTCATGTCGCCGAGCCCGGCCCGGACCCGGGCCAGACCGGCGTGGAGGTGCGGGTACTTGGCCGGGCCACCAGGGGGGGGCACGAAAGCACCAGCCTGCGGGTAGCGGGCGTCGGCCTGCGCCTGGGTGAGCAGACCGGCCTCCGCCGCGGTAGCCCTGGCGGTCTCGACGCTCTCCGCCGCGGTAGCCCGGGCCGCCTCCGCCCGGACCAGCTCGGCCACCGCGTCGGTCACATACGGCAGCGAGTTCCAGCCGGTCACACCGTCAGTGCCCAACTTCATCTTGCCGGTGCCGATCTCGATGCCGGCCTCGCCGGGCAACAGGACCGTGTTCTTCGCCGTGAAGTTGGCGGCCGTGTCGTGGCGCAACTCGATCCGGACAGGAATGTCGCTCACAGGTGGCTCCTCATGCGATCCCGCCGGTTAGGACCGGGGCGGACGTCGTGGCGTTGTCGCCGCCGGTGAATGTCAAAGAACCCCGTGCAGCCAGGGACGCCACCGATATGAGACCGAGGGCGAGCTGGTCGCCGAGGTTGAGAGACGGCACGCCAAGAGCGTCACCTGTCTGTGGCGGCAACGAAAAAAAGTTGGTGCCGGGGGCGGCGGGCATCGGGCAACTCCCTACAGGTGGGCGGTGATCGTGACAAGAAAGAAGCCGTCGTCAGGGAAGTGCCACACGTTGCCGGTCGCCGTCTCCGTGGCCACGAACTCGGCCTCGTAGAAGTCGGCGGCAGCGGTGTCTCCCGGCTGCCAGTAGTAGACCGCTTGGTTGCCGAGGACTGCCCCCGATACAAGATCGGTTGTCGTTGACACTGCGCAAGCCCCGGCGGCGATCTTTGCTGCACCGGAGGTGAGCGAGGTCATGTTGAGCCCGACGGTGAACCCGTTGAGGTTGACCGGCCCGTCGCGGTCGCAGAGCTGTTTTGCGAGGGGGGGGAGGGTGTCGCCGGCTTTCAGCTTGAAGTTCACGCCCCGCCTTCGTTCACGATCGGGGCCGAGGTCACGGTGGCGGTACCGCCGACGAGGATAGGTCCGGCGCCGCCATCGACGTAGATGCCACCGGCGAGCAGTGTCCCCGGCGGGATGTCCGCGAGGTAGGCGAGAGGGTCGGCGCCTTGCGCGCTGAGCGGCGGCTGGAAGAAAAACACGTGGTCTCCGATCCGCTACACCAGGCGGTGATGATGGGTGAACCCTTCCCGAGCCCGGTCGGATATCCGCTCGCCTCCGCACGAGGTTAGGAGACCGTACGGGCCCGGGAAGAACGTGCGCCCCCGCTA
>JALYVP010000420.1 GCA_030853185.1 Actinomycetota bacterium
CATGGACGCCGTTGCCGCGTTGAGAACTGCTATCGCAAAGGTCGCTCCCTGACCATGGTGGCCGTTACCCCGGCTACGGATCGGGCGGACCTGGAGTCCTGGTGGACCCCGAGCGGATCCAACTGGGTCTCCCCGTGTCTGCCACAGCCGAGAGGGCCGCTCAGTGAGGCCCTGCTCGAAGCTCTGCATTCGCCTCCGCGTCGAGTCCAGTTTCCCCAAGCCGTCCCGGCGGATGTGCTGGGCGACGAGGACGTACAGCTGGCGTTGTACTGCTGTTACGAGCTGCATTACCAGGGCCTGCCCGGCGTGGACGACGGTTGGGAGTGGGAGCTCTCACTCATGGAGCTTCGCAGTCGTCTCGAGGCAGCATTCGAGGCCCAGCTCCGATCCGTGCTACCGGAAGAGGGCGTCGACGCCGCCGACGTCCCAGCCGCTCTGTGGCAGATGGCCAGCGGCGACGGGTTCTCACTGTCCGGCTGGCTGATCGAGCACGGGACTCGGTTCCACGCCGAGGAGATCGCCATCCACCGTTCCGGGTACCAGCTGAAGGAGGCCGACCCTCACACGTGGGGCATACCGCGCCTCTCGGGCCGAGCCAAAGCCGCCATGGTGACCATCCAGAGCGACGAATACGGCGGCGGCGTGGCGCGTGAGATGCACTCGTCACTGTTCGCCGACGCCATGTGGGCGCTCGGTCTCGACCCTACCTACGGCGGGTACCTCGACCGGTTGCCGGCCGCCACCTTGGCGACGACCAACCTCATATCGATGTTCGGTCTGCACCGCAGGTTGCGGGGGGCGCTGGTCGGCCACCTGGCCAGCTTCGAGATGAACTCGGTGGGGCCGATGGGGCGCTACAGCGTCTGGCTGAAAGCGCTTGGGATCTCTGCCGAGGGCCGCCAGTTCTATGACGTGCACGTCGCTGCGGACGAAGTGCACCAACACATCGCCGTCAACGACTTGGTGGGCGGCTTGCTGGAACTGGAGCCCGACCAGGCCAATGCGGTCATGTTCGGGGCCCGGGCTATCGGCTTGGTCGAGGGCACGTTTGCCCATCACCTGGTCGCGGCGTGGACAGCCCAGCGGAGCTCACTGTGGAGCCCGTGAACCCCGATCCTCACGACGCCGGGTCCTATGGCCTCCGGCTGGCCGGCGACTACGACGACATCTACGGCGGGGTCTTCGATACCGACGGGGCCGTGGACTGTCTGGCCAAGATGGCTCACGGTGGTCGGGTCCTCGAATTCGGGGTGGGCACCGGGCGCATCGCCATCCCGCTCGCCCAGCGCTCCCTCGACGTGTGGGGTATCGACGGCTCGCAGGGGATGCTCGACCGGCTGAACGCCAAGCCGGGCGGCGACAAGGTCACCACCAGATGCGGGGACTTCGCCACCGTGTCCGCCGATGGCCCGTTCGATCTCGTCCTGCTGCTGGTCAACACCATTTACGCCATGGCGACCCAGGACGATCAGGTCACCTGCTTCGCCAACGCGGCGCGTCACCTGGCGCCGGGCGGTCGATTCGTCATCGAGGCCTGGGTACCCGATCCCCCGAGGGGTGACGGGCTCGGTCTAAGGGCCCGACGCCTGGCCAAGGGCCTGGCCGGACTGGTCATCGAGGATCACGACCCGTGTCGACAGACGTTGTCGACGACCCAGATCGTCATCAGCGACTCCGGCCAGACCCGCACGTTCCCCGTCGTTCACCGTTACGCATGGCCAGCGGAATTGGACCTTATGGCCCGCCTCAACGGCATGACACTCGAGTCCCGGTGGAGCGACTGGCACGCGCTCCCCTTCGACACACGTAGCACCGACCACATCTCGGTTTGGCGCGCCCCGGACGGCAAGTAGGCAGCGGGTCCGGCGCCGTCCGGCAAGTGGGCGACGCCAATCGATGGACGTCGTGGCCAGAGCCGGCCAGCAGCGCTGGCCCTGCCAGGTCTACCGTGCGACGACCGGCCAAATCATGGCGAAGCACGATCTTCACCGCTCCGTCCTCCTTCTTCTGGAAGATCTCATATCCGTGGGAAACCTCATCACGGTCGACGGGTTGGGCCAACCATCACCGATCACGCCGAGCACGGCCCGTTCTGCCGGGCCCAGCCGAGCCAGCCACCACTCCAGCAGTTCGGGACCCACCGAAGCAGGTGTCCAGTCGTCGCCAAGACCGGCGCGACTGCACGACCTCCGGCACTCGGCAGCTACGGCCATGCTCACCAGCGACCTCGATCTACGTATGACCGGGGCCGTCTTGGGCCATAGCCAGATTGCTCAGACCGCCCGCTACAGCCATGTGGTGGCGGGCCGCTAGAGCGTCGCCGCCACCCGCATCGAGAGTGCGCTGTTCGGGAAGCGCAAGGGCTCACGACCGTGCGTACGGCCCGGCCATTGTGTGCATCCGTCGTTATCAGAACGGCCCGATCGCTAAAAAGCCCTGGTCAGCTGTGCCCCCGGCAGGACTCGAACCTGCGACCCGCCGCTTAGAAGGCG
>JALYVP010000421.1 GCA_030853185.1 Actinomycetota bacterium
CCATCACCGACGGAGCGTTCGCCGAGACCAAAGAAGCCCTGGGCGGCTACTACCTGGTCGAGGCGGCCGACCTGGATGAGGCCATCGCCCTGGCCAAGCGGGTGCCGGCCCCCTTTGGTGGGGTCGAGGTCCGGCCCATCAGGACCTTCGACTAGCGAGCAGGCGTCCGCCGGTGGACTCCACGGTCGAAGCCGCGGTCGCCGACGCGCACCGTCGCGAGTGGGCGTATGTGCTCGCCGCCGCGGTGCGGGTCACCGGTGACATCGATCTGGCCGAGGAGTGCGTCCAGGACGCCTACACCAAGGCGTTGTCCACCTGGCCGGCTCCGGCTGATCTTCACCTGCTGTCACCCCGCCATCGCCCCCCACGCCCAGGTGGCGTTGACCCTCCGGCTCCTGTGCGGGCTGACCACCGCCGAGGTGGCCCGAGCATTCCTCGTCACCGAGGCCACCATGGCCGCCCGCATCACCCGGGCCAAGAAGAAGATCGCCGGGGCCCGGATCCCCTATCGGGTCCCGCCCGTCGCCGAGCTGCCGAGCCGCGTCGAGGCGGTGCTGGGCGTGGTGCACCTGCTCTTCAGCACCGGTCACACCGCCCCCGCCGGCGCCGACCTCGTGCGGCGCGACCTCGTTGAGCGATCCTTGGACCTGGCCCGGATGCTGCGAAGCCTGCTGCCCGAAGAAGCGGACGTCGCCGGGCTGCTCGCCCTCATCGTCCTGACCGACGCCCGCCGCCCGAGCCGGGTCGGCGACGACGGTCAGCTGGTGCTCCTCGCCGACCAGGACCGCAGATCGTGGGACCGCTCCGCCATCGCCGAAGGGATCGGCCTGGTCGGCGAGGCCCTGGCCAGGCGACCCCCGGGCCGCTACGCCCTGATGGCGGCCATCGCCGCCGTGCACGCTGAGGCTCCCAGCTGGCAGGCAACCGACTGGGCCGAGATCGTCGGGCTCTACGACCTCCTGGTGGCCATGTGGCCATCACCGGTTGTCGCTCTGAACCGGGCCGTGGCCGTCGGGTTCGCCGAGGGCCCCCAAGCGGGACTGGACGCCCTCGACGTCCTGGCCGGCGAACCGGTCCTCGCCGCCTACAGCTACCTGGCCGCATCGCGAGCCGACTTCCTCCGTCGCCTGGGCCGGACCAGCGAGGCCCGCCTGGCCTACCAGGAAGCGCTGCTGCTGTGCGAGAACGGGGTCGAGCGGTCGTTCCTCGCCGGCCGGCTCCAGCAGGTCGAGCGCCTCGACGAATGAGCCGAGCAGCGCCGGTTCAGGGGCGAGCGCGGTGCAGGTCCTGATAGCCCTCCCGGCCCGGACCACTCAGCACCAGGATCTCCCCTGCAGACAGATCGACGATCCAACAGATCGACGGGCGACGGGCGCTCTCACGGTCGCCGGGCTACGGCCGTGGAGGGGCGATCCTCGCCGAGGTGGTCCAGCTAGGACCGTGCCGTCACCGTTCCAGCTGCAGGTACCGCCTGGGACCGCTGGCGCAGCACCTCCCGAGCCTTGAGGCGGGTGCCGGTGTGGAGTATCGCCCGGCCGAAGATGGTCGCACTGACCCGGGCGGCGACCACGATCCCCACCACGGTTATCGCCATGCTGAGAACAACCTGCAAGGCGCCGGCCGCCCCTGCGGCTGCCACCACGGGCATGTCGAGCGGCGCGGTTGGCGGCAGGTAGGCCAGCACCTGGACCAGGGGGCTCACAGATCCCGAGCCCAAGGCAGAAAAGGCGACGAAGTAGCCGACGAACAGAGGGATCTGCAACGGGAGACCGACGGACTGCATGTCCTCGGTACGAGACGCCAACGAGCCGCCGGCGGCGAACAGGAAGCCGTAGAACAAGAAGCCGAGCACGACCCATACGAAGTCGACCGCCAGGGCCCCGGCACCGCTGCCCGCCAGTATCGGCGATCCGACGGCCTGGGCGGCGATGAGGGCGGTGATGACCAGGACCGCCGTCTGGGCGAAGACCAGGACACCGGCGCCGATCACCTTGCCGGCCATCAGCTCCACCGGGCGCATGGTCGGCAACAGAAGCTCCACCACCCGCCCCGACTTCTCCTGGACCACGCTGGCCAGCAGCCCGAAGCCGTACCGGATCACGATGATGAACACCAAGATGGCGGACGCCAGTGCTGGGATCCGCTTGCTGTTGCTCACCGCCGCAGGGCGCAGATGGGCGACCGGCAGGGCCTGTGGGTTGGCCAGGGCGACCGCCTGGCTTCTCGACAGGCCGGTGCGGTCGGCGGCCACCACCACGCTGACCTGCTGTGCGATGGCGCCGGCCAGCCGGGCGGTAGGCGTCGTGGCCGTCGCCGAGAATGCTCGGTCGACCACGACGGTAGGCGCAGAACCACCGATGAGGGCCGCCGTGGCGTGGCCAGGCCCCGCCGTCCTCAGCGCAGCGCGGGCGGCGGCGTCGTCGGGCACCGTGAGGAGCGTGACCGAGGCCCCGGCTGCGGCGCCGGCGCGGGCGATGACG
>JALYVP010000422.1 GCA_030853185.1 Actinomycetota bacterium
CACCGCAGTCGCCGTCGTTCTTGACCCACCTCACCACGTGACCCTGGGGGCGCTGGTCGGTCTCGGCTACGTCAGCGCGATCAGCATGTTCCTCGGCTTCTTCGCCTGGTACCAAGGACTGGCCCGAGGCGGCGTCGCCCGCGTCGGCCGTCTCCAGCTCGCCCAGCCCGTGCTCACCCTCGCCTGGTCCGCCCTACTCCTGGGCGAGCACATCACCGTCGCCACCGTGATCGCCGCGCTGGTCGTGCTAGCCACCGTCGCCGTCGGCCGCAACGCCCGCGTCGAGCCGACCGTCTCCGCCCGCCAGCCTGTCCCCCAGCCACCACCAGACGTCGAGGTGCCCACATGACTCTCCCGCCCCCCTGGCCGGTGCTCGTCACCCGCCGCCTAGCGCCCGGCGTGCTCGAACGTCTCGAGCCAACCTGCCAGCTCAGCGTGAACGACCACGACCAGCCCATGGAACGTGCGGCTCTGCTTCGCGACGCCGCCGGCCAGGCCGGGCTGCTCACCACTCTGGCCGACCGTATCGACGCCGAGCTGCTCGACGCCGACGGCGAGAACCTACAAGTCGTCGCCAACCACGCAGTGGGCGCCCACAACGTCGACCTGGCCGCCTGCTCGGCCCGGGGTGTGATCGTCACGACCACCCCCGGCGTGCTCACCGACGCCACCGCCGACCACGCGTGGGCCTTGCTGCTGGCCGCCGCCCGACGCCTCGGCGAGGGGGAACGCTGGCTGCGCTCCGGGCGAGAATGGCAATGGGCGCCGAACTTTCTCCTCGGCGCCGAGCTCACCGGGGGCACCCTCGGACTGGTCGGCTTCGGCCGCATCGGCCAGGCCATCGCCCGCCGAGCCGGTGGCTTCGAGATGCACGTCAACTACCACACCCGCCATCGGGTTCCTCCGGATGTCGAATGCCGGCTACAGGCCAGCTGGCAGCCCCTCGACCAGCTCCTCCAGGATGCCGACGCCGCTCATCGTGGCCTGTCCCCTCACCCCTGACACCACCACCTCCTCAGTGCCGCCCGCCTCGCCCAGGTCAAACCCACCGCCGTCCTAGTCAGCATCACCGGCGGTGTCATCGACGAAGAAGCCCTCGCCACCAGCCTCGACCGTAACTGGTTAGCGGGTATCCACCACCGGGTGGGGGTGGTGCGGTAGTCATGTTGCGGGCGGACCCGAGTGATCGGTTCTGGTCGTGGCGTGTGATGTTCCCGACAATCTGGTGGCGAGGGTCGCTGAGCTGGAGTCGTTGGTGGCGCGCTTGGAAGCCGTGCTGGCGGGCCAGGAGGACAAGCTGGCGGCGCGGGAGAAGACATTGGCGGGCCAGGAGAAGAGGCTGGCGGCGCAGGCCAAGCAGATGGCGCTCAAAGACGGGATGTTGATGGACCAGTTGGAGCGGATCGCCGAGCTGGAGCGAGCTTTGGAGGATGCCCATCGGCGTTCGAAGCGTTAGACGGCCCCGTTTTCCAAGGGCGCCCCGAAGTCGGAGCCGAAGGCTCCGGGACGCAAGTCCGGTTGGGGCCATGGCCGTCACGGGCATCGCCGGGTGCCGGTCGGCCCACCCGACCGTGACCTCGGTTCGCCGTTTCCGGCGTGCTGCGCGCATTGTGGCGGCGATGTCGAGCATGAACGCGACGACGTGCAGTGGCAGACCGATGTCGCCGATGTCCGCCCGACCGTGACCCGCTTCAAGATCGGGGTGGGACGCTGCTCGAAGTGCAAGCGGCGGGTCCAGGGCCGCCATGGCGAGCAGACCTCGGCTGCGTTGGGGGCGGCCGGCGCGCAGATCGGCCCGGTGCTCAAAGGCTGTGCCATGTGGCTGCACTATCGGATGGGACTCAGTTTTGGTCGCACCGCTGAGGTGTTGGCCCGCCTCGGGGTGAACGTGATCGCCGGGGCGATCTGTCAGTCCTCGGCGCACGCAGCGTCGACTGAGCATCCCCCCTTTCCGTGGAGGCATCTCCTCTTAGCCCTGATCCACCGAAAAGGTAGGGTTGACGGGCTGGACCATCCGCGGAAAAGGTGCCCTGAGCTGCGAGAATGCTGGTTGTCGAGACCACATTCACGCCGAGCCGGAGGGCACCTTCCCGATGCGCACATTCTCCCACACCCTGGACCGTGTTGGAGTGGTCTTCGACGACGATCATCTAGTCGCTGACGCCGGGCTGATCGCCCCCGCCACCCTCGGCCAACATCTCGGCCTGGCCGAACTGTTCGAGTCCCATGTCGATCTGGGGGCCGCGCCTGGTCATGCCCATGTCGGGCATAAGGCGATGACAGTGATCCACTCGGTCCTGGCCGGCGGCGACTCGATCGACGACTGCGACATCCTGCGAGCCGGCTCCACCGCCGCGGTGTTGGGCCACGGCGTGTTGGCCTCGTTTACGATCGGCGTGTTCTTGCGCAGCTTCACCTGGGGTCACGCCCGCCAGGTCGACGCCGTCGCCGGGGCCGTCCTGGCC
>JALYVP010000423.1 GCA_030853185.1 Actinomycetota bacterium
GGCCCTGACGGCGCCGGCGACCACGACCCCGACCGTTGCCTTGATCCCCGCCAACCAGATCAAGCTCCTCGTCCTCAACGGGACCCAGAAGGGCGTCCTGGCCTCGCAGTTCACCAACCAGCTCAAGGAGATGGGCTACCAGACCCAGACGCCGGACAACACGACGAAGGTGGTCGACAGCTCCACGGTGTATGCCGTCTCCCCCCAGTACGCCCCCGAGGCCCAGCTCCTGGCCCAGCAGCTCGGGCTGCAGCCGGGCGCGGTGGTCACCAACGTGCCCAGTGACGCACCGATCGCCTCCAGCGAGCAGTCGAACGCCAACGTGATCCTGGTCGTCGCCCAGGACCTGGCCAACAAGGCGCCACCCACCGGCTCGTCATCGACGACCAACTCGACCGGCTCGTCGTCGACATCCGGCTCGTCGTCGACATCCGGCTCGTCGTCGACATCCGGCTCGTCGTCGACATCCGGCTCGTCGTCGACATCCGGCTGAGCCACCCGGCGGCTGTCCCTCTCCTGTGACTGTCGATGCCCGCGTGCTGGCCCCGTTCCTCGATCGACCGCAGCGGGCGGCCCTGCTCACGGACTTCGACGGCACGCTGGCGCCGATCGTCGACGATCCCAACGCCGCGGTGGCGCTTCCGGGGACCGCCGAGGTGCTGACCCGCCTGGCTGTGCGCTTCGGGGTGGTCGGAGTGATCTCCGGGCGATCGGTCTCCTATCTCCTGGACCGTCTCGGACCGGCAGCCTCGGCTCTCAGCCTGCGGGGCGTGTACGGGCTCGAGCGCGCCGACTTCGGCCAGGTGAGCGAACAGGACGACCTGGCCGAGTGGAGGGACGTTCTGGGCCACGTGGCCGACCAGGCCGACCGTGACGCCCCCGAGGGGGTCGGCGTGGAGCGCAAGGGGTTGGCCGTCACCCTCCATGTCCGCAACGCCCCCGCCGCCGCCGAGTGGATGGCCAGCTTTGCTGACGCGGTGGTCGCCGACCACGGTCTGGCCACCCACCCGGGACGGATGTCTGTGGAGATCCGTCCGCCGGTCGACATCGACAAGGGGACCGTCGTGCGGGAGTTGGGGGCGGGCATGGACGCCGTGTGCTTCCTCGGCGACGACCGTGGTGACCTGCCGGCGTTCGCCGCCCTGGTGGATCTCCGACGGGCCGGCGCCGCCACCCTGGCCGTCGCCGTGTCCAGCCCCGAGGCGCCGGCGGATCTCCTGGACCAGGCCGACCTGGTTGTCGACGGGCCCACCGAGGCCCAGGCCCTGTTGCGCCAACTGGCCGCCGGCTGACGCTCGCCGGCCTGATCGGAGGGCCGGGCTTCAGGACCGGGTGCGCCTCTGCGCCCCGGCGACCAGCTGATCCCACCAGAGGCGCGGCGTCCGGCCGGCGGCGGCGACCCGCAGGGCCCGGGCCCGTGACACCCGCTCGGCGGCGGGCAGGCTCAAGGCGGTGGCCAGGGCGTCGGCCGTGGCCACCACGTCGAAGGGGTTGATGCCGATCACGTGGTCGCCGAGCAGGTCGTAGCAGCCGGCCTGGCGGCTGAGGACCACTGGGCCGTCGCGCTCGTTGACCATCGGGCCTTCGACGGCGACCAGGTTGAGCCCGTCGCGGACCGGGTTGACGAGCAGGGCGTCGTAGCGGCGCATGGCGGCCACCGAGCGGGGATGGTTGTCCTCGGTGTCGAGCAGGATCGGCGTCCACGAATCGGTGGACCACCTGGCGTTCAGGTAACCGACCAGGGTGACGATCTCCTGCCCGTAGGCCTGGTAGTCGGCCAGGCCCAGCCGGGACGGGTAGATGAACACCCCGAAGACCACGGCGTCGATCAGCTCCGGGTGGGCCTCGAGCATGGCGTCGAAGGCCCACAGCCCCCGGAGGATGTTCTTGGACAGCTCGATGCGGTCGACTCGGGCGATGAGTCGTCGCCCGCCGAGGGTGGCGTCGAGGGCGGCCAGCTCGGCTTCGCACACCTCCGAGGCGGCCACCCGGGCCAGGTCGTCGGCGTCGGTGGCGGCCGGGGCCACGAACGCCTCCGCCTCGCGCCCCACCACCTCGGTGGCGCAGGCCTGGTAGCGGGTGGCCCACCGGCGGGCATGAAACCCGCAGGGGCCGCCATCGATCATGGTCCCGATGAGCTCGGCGGCGACCTCGTCGGGGAGCACGGCCAGCTCCTCGGGGGTGGCCCAGGGCGTGTGCATGAAGCTGGCGGTGAGCAGGTCGGGTCGGCGCTGGGCCAGCATCCCGGCCACCAGGGTCAGGTGGTAGTCGTGGACCACCACGGTCGCCCCGTCGGGGGCCACGTCGGCCACCGCGTTGGCGAACTGACGGTTGACGGTGCGATACCGGGCCCAGGCCTGGTGCCAGTGCCGGTCGAAGCGGGGCCGGCGGGGGAGGTCCCACAGCCCATGGTTCAGGTACCAGAGGGTGCCGTTGGCCACCACGTCGTAGT
>JALYVP010000424.1 GCA_030853185.1 Actinomycetota bacterium
GGATCGGCCATCGCCGCCGACCTCGGGGCCCGCACCATCCGCGACGAGATCGCCGCCCTGCAGGTGATGGGCATCGACGAGGTGGAGCGCCTTGTCGCCCCTCGGGTGCTGGCCACCGTCTTCGTGTCGGTGCTGCTCAACGGCATCGTGGCCATGGCCGGGATCCTGTCCGGATACCTCGCCGACATCACCGTGCTGCACGGCACCGCCGGTGGATTCCTGAACTCGTTCACCACCTTCGCCCAGGCCCCCGACATCATCGAATCCGAGCTCAAAGCGGCCATCTTCGGCGTCCTGGCCTCGGTCGTCGCCTCCTACAAGGGCCTCAACGCCAAGAAGGGTCCGGCCGGTGTGGGTGAGGCGGTCAACCAGTCGGTCGTCGTCACCGGCGTCGCTCTCTTCGTCATCAACCTTATCCTGACCGAGATCTTCCTGGTCCTCGTCCCCCCGCCCTTCGTCTGATGGCCATCATCGGCAGGTCCCCATCATCGGATTCACCGCCTCCCACCGAACCCACCGGCCCGGTCTCGCTCGCTGACCGCCAGGCGGGCAACGGCAAGCCGCCCGACGGGTCGCCCGCGGAGGGGGCCGAGGCCCGCAACGGCGGCACGGGTACGGCGACCGAGACCCGCGTCATCACGTCCACCCCACCTCGACGACAGGACCGCGGAGCCGGCGAGGACCGCTCGGGTCCGGGCGGCGACGAGCAGTGGAGCGTGCAGCTCCCACCGTCGCGCAAGTCGAGGCCGTGGGACCCCGTGGTCAACCAGTTCGCCTTCTTTGGCGACATGCTGCTGTTCACGTTGCGGGCCGTGGCCAACATCCCGGTGGTCGTCACCCGCTACCGCCGGGAGTACATCCGGCTGCTCGGCGACGTCACCTTCGGCAGCAAGGCTCTGGCCGTGCTGGCCAGCACCGTGATGGTCTCCGGGGTGCTGTCCGCGGTTGTCGGCGTCCAGTTGGCCCTGGAGGGCTACCAGGGCCTGGACATCATCGGCCTCGGGCCTCTGGCCGGTTACCTGTCGGCGTTCGCCAACACCAGGGAGCTGACCCCCCTGCTCACCGGGTTCGGCCTGGCCGCCCAGATGGGCTGCCGGTTCACCTCCGAGCTCGGGGCCATGGCCGTCACCGACGAGATCGCCGCCCTCGACGTCATGAGCGTCCCGTCCCTCGCCTACCTGGTCACCACCCGGGTGATGGCCGCGCTCACCGTCACCATCCCGTTGTTCCTCCTGGCCCTGGCCGGGTCCTACCTGGCCACCCAGATCACGGTGGTCGCCGTTGCCCAGCAAGGGGCCGGTACCTACCAGCACTACTTCCACGAGTTCCTGGTAGGCAAGGACATCATCCTGGCCACCCTCAAGGTGGTGGTCTTCGCCATCTTCATCACCACCATCCACTGCTATTACGGCTACAAGACGACCGGTGGACCCGAGAACGTGGGCAAGGCCACCGGGCGGGCCATCCGGGCCAGCGTGGTGTCGATCGCCGTCCTCGACATGCTCTTGACGCTCCTGTTCTGGGGAACGTCGAGCGGGATCAAGATCACCGGATGAGCACGCAGGAGGGGCGCCGGTGACCACCGCGTCAGCTGCCGACCAGCGGGGACGCTTCAGCCTGGAGGCCCTGACCGACTCTCGCGCCGCCCGGGCGCTGTTCGGGATCATCCTCAGCGTGGCGGCCGTGGCCGCGGTGCTGTTCATCATCGAAGCGTTCACCGGCAAGTTCACCAACGTGGTGGACGTCGAGGGCCAGCTGCCCGGATCGGGCAACGCCCTGCCCATCGGCAGCCTGGTGCTCTACCGCAACGTCACGGTCGGCATGATCTCCAAGGAGGGAACGGGACCCAACGGGACCATCGCCGTCACGTTCAAGATGTACCCGGCCAAGGCCTCCCAGGTCCCCAAGAACGTGCAGGCCCTCGTCGCCCCCCTCTCCATCTTCGGAAACCAGGCGGTGGACCTCGACGTGCCCGTGGGGACGATGCCCAGCGCCGCCTCCCTCGCCGCGGGGGACATGATCCCGGCCAACACGTCGGTGCAGTCCTCGTCCTTGCAGGACACCACCAAGCAGTTCTACCAACTGCTCAACGCCGTGCACCCGGCCGACCTGTCGGTCGCCCTCAACGCGTTCGCCACCGCCCTGCGGGGCGAGGGTAAGAACCTCGGTCAGACCCTCGACGTGGCGGACAACTACCTGGGGCTGGCCAACACCCTGCTGCCCACGGTGCAATCCGACATCGGGCTGCTCTCCCCTGTGGCCCGCTCGGTGAACAACGCCGGCCCCGACCTGATCGGCGTCCTGGGCAACGGGGTGACGACCGGGAACGCCATCCACAGCAACGCCACCTCCTTGTCGGGTCTGCTGACCAACGGGTCCAACGCCGTCGGTCAGCTGAACACCGGACTGTTCTCCCAGGTGCAGAACACCCTCCCCAACC
>JALYVP010000425.1 GCA_030853185.1 Actinomycetota bacterium
GGCCATGGCCGCGAGCGGCCCGGCGGCGGCGATGGTGTCGGCGACCGCCGGCAACCCGCTGTGGCCGAGGCCGACCTCGACCACCGGTTGGGCGACGACCTCGACGAGGCCGGCGGTTCGGGCTGCCAGGGTCGTGGTCCCGATGGGCAGCATTGCCTTGGACCGGCCCATCCGCCGGCTGGCCCCGCCCGTGAGCACGATTCCGGCTACCTCCATGAGCTCAGTCTGCCCTGTGGTCAAGGGCTGGCGACAAGAGCGACCGCTCCGACGCGAACATCGAGCCCGTGACCACCAGTGAGGAGAAGGGCTGCAGGTCAGCTCGCAGAGCGACGCACGATGGTCAGCAGTTCCTGGGTGACCCGATCGCTGGTGAGCTCGGAAAGTTGCCACACGCCCACGGGCCCGCTTCGGTTGCCGCCAGAGCCCAGCCACATATCCCCTTCGGAGACCTGGACTTCGCGTTTGACGTGATCGGCGTCGAACTGTATGTACGGGTTTCGGTCGTAGCGGGGGATTCCATCGATGTCGCCTTCTAATGACATCCACAGCATGAGGCGCGGGTAACGAACTCGAGCCTCGCCGGCCCCGTGCTCTTCGATGATCCCTGCACCACCGCTGTGTTCGAGTTGGCGGAGGACGGCTTCCATGGCGGGGCGGACCTCCCGCTCGCAAACCGCTGCGAACTCGTCGAGGAACTGATGCTGAAGGTCGACTTCGTGGGCGCTGTGTTCAGCCGACTGGCGGTCTCGCTGTGCAACCTCGACCAAGACCTTGCCGATCTCCGCGAGAGTGCCGCCGTGAACGTCCTCTTCGGCGCTGCCGATTTCGTCAGACGAGTCACGCGGAGCGGAGACACGGGTTGTCGAAGCTGGTGCTTTGGTAGCCATTGGCCCATCGTCGGTCGATGTTGCCCCATCGCGATAGGGGCAAAGGTCACATCGATGCCGGAAATCGCTCCGGCCGCCGTCCGTCGCAGAGGACGGATGCTCCAAGGCCGCCGTCACCTCGACCCGCCGACCCGCTCGGCCACCACCGACGGCGCGAGGCGGTCTGCGAACCCAGGTCCTAGAGATGTCGGCTGGCACCGCCCGAAGCCTTGGCTTCTGAACCCGTGTCGAAGTGGCCCGCCACGCTCAGGCCGCGCCGCGCTCGCAGAACCGGCACCGGCCTGACCAACATGGCTCAGCGAGCCGAGGTCCTTGGCGGTACGTTGACCAGGTCAGCCCCGCCCGGCGGCGGCACTCGGATCGACTGGCGGGTTCCGGTTACCTGACCAAGCCGACCTTCCCCGCTCGACTCACGGGTGGCGGGGACCGGTCCCGACAACTAGACCGATGGGGGTGACTGGCGCACAGGGACCGAGGCCGCTGATCGCCGGACGTTACCGGCTGGGGACCCGGCTGGGCCGGGGCGGCATGGCCGAGGTGCTCGACGCCTTCGACGAGCGGTTGGAGCGTCCCGTGGCCGTGAAGGTGCTGCGACCGGAGGTGGCCGCCGACGCCGGCATGCGCCGCCGCTTCGAGGCCGAAGCTCGATCCGCGGCCCGCTTCTCCCACCCGTCGGTGGTGAGCGTCTACGACAGCGGGGAGCACGCCGGGCGGGCGTTCCTGGTCATGGAGCGCCTCCCGGGCGAGACCCTGGCCGACCGGATCCGTCAGGGTCCGGTGGACCAGGCGTGGTTGCGTGCCGTCGCCTTCGACGTCCTGGCCGCCCTCGCAGCGGCGCACGACATCGGCCTCCTCCACCGTGACATCAAGCCCGGCAACGTGCTGATCACCGAAGAGGACCGGGCCAAGGTGGCGGATTTCGGGATCGCCAAGATGATGGTCGGCCAGGGCAGCGCCGACGGCGACGAGACCGCCGTGGGACTGGTGCTGGGCACTCCCGCCTACCTGGCCCCGGAGCGCCTGGCCGGGCAGCCGGCATCGGTGGCCACCGACCTGTTCGCGCTGGGGGTGGTGCTCTATGAGGCGGCGACCGGGCGCAAGCCGCTGCCCGGCGCCTTCGACGCCACGGTGGCCGGTACCGGCACCGCCGGTGGGAGCGGAGCCGAGGCCGTGCCGGTCATCGAGCCGGACCTGGCCCGGGTCATCCGCCGGGCCATGGCCCCCCGGCCCGAGGATCGCTATCCGTCCGCCGACGCCATGGCCGCAGACCTGCGCCGGGGCGGCCCCGACCTCCCGCCGACAGTTCTCGCCGCTCCGACCGTCTTCGCTGATGAGGGCACCCGTGTCCTCCCGGCCGCCTCTCCGCCCGTGGTCGCGCCCGTCGAGCGCGCCGACCACCGCCGGGCGCTCGGCATCGCCGCCGCCATCCTGCTGGTGATCATCGCGGTGATCATCATCCTCATCCTGGCGGCCAACACCAAGAGCCCCAACAGCCCGGCGACGACCACCACCACCCCGACGACGGCCCCGGCCACCACCCCCCAGACG
>JALYVP010000426.1 GCA_030853185.1 Actinomycetota bacterium
GAGACTGGACCCGGGCGGCCAGATGGTCGACCGTCGTCGGGTCCATGGGCCCCGGACAGGCCACCAGGAAGCTGTCGCCTGCGGTCCGCGCCACCGGGCTGGCGTCCGGGTTGGACAACGGGTTGGATAACGGGGTGTTCTCGCCCGACACCGGAGCAGCGGTAGGCTCCGCTCGTGTGGGCCCGGTGATCCGCTCCACCGCGGTGGTGAAGGCGATCCGAAGGCGAGCGGCGATGGTGACGAGCAGGTCGTCGCCGGCGGTCGTCCCGTACTCCTCGTTGATCACCCCGAAGTGGTCCACGTCGACCGACAGCAGGGTAACGCCCTCACTATCGTCCAGCAGGGCGGCGACGCGCCGCAACAACAGCACACCCAGGGGGAGGCGGGTCAGGGCATCGTGGGACGCCTCGTAGGCCAACTGCTCCTCGATCCGCCGCTCCGCGGTGACGTCGTGGATGGCCCCAAGCGCCCGCCACGGCCGCCCGTCGGGGCGTCGGTACACGTCGGCGCTGATGCGCAGCCACCGCAGCTCGCCATCGTCCGCTCGGAAGAATCGGTGCTCGGTCTGATAGGAGGTAGCCCCGTCGGTCACCCGCCTACGCTCTGCGGTGATGTCGGGGAGGTCCTCCTCGGGGACTAACTCAAGAAGGGTTCCGTTCCGAGCGGCCGGCAGGATCTCCTCTCGATCCATCCCAAGCATCGGGCCCACGTCGGCGCTGATCTCGAGGCTGGCCAACCCACCGTCGTCATCAAGATCGACGACGAAGGTTCCGACCTCGGCCACCTGCTGAACCCTAAGGCGACCGGCCAGGTCCCGGAACAGCAACGTCGTGCCCGCCACTCGATCGTTCGAGAGCACCGGGCCGCCCTCGATGCTGACGGAGATGGCCGAGCCGTCTCGGTGGACACCAGAGATCTCCAGGCGTCCGGACGGCCTTCCGGCGAGCATCGCCGCCCTGACCTCGTCGACGACGGGACTGGAGGTCTCGGAAACCAGGATCGTCCACGGCTGACCGAGGACCTCCGAGGCGCTCAGACCGAACAGGCGCCGGGCGCCGTCGCTCCACGCCACGACCAGCTCGGACGCATCGCAACCGACCAGGGCCGCACTGGTGGCCGTAACCATGCCCCGAAAGAGACAGGCGTGACCGTCCTCCTCGGACAAAGCGGTCATAGCCGGATCCAACAAGGGCGACTCGTCGACCGGTCCTGTCCAGGCGTCGTCGGTAAGCACCGGTATTCCTCTCCGGGGGTAGGTGCCCCCCCGTCCTTCGTTCGTTGCCGAGACTAACCTAGGCGCTGGTCACGGGCGTAACGGGCCCCGGGAGCGGGGACTGCGTCTCGGGTTGCGTGTCAGCCGGGAGCGGTGTTCGGTCGGTTGAGCCGCCAAGTGCTTTGCGGATCTCTGCGCCGCTGCTACGGGAACCCTATTTGGTGATCGCGCATGCCCAGAGGCCCGCTGGCGTGATGAGACGACAGAATGTTCGGCGTCGCCGAAATTGAGTTGCCGATGGTGTGTACCCGTCGTGAGGAGGGTCGGGACCGAGCGGATGCGCTTCGGGCTGAGGTACTCACGCGGCTATCTCGGGCTCGGACGAACTGGGGCCGGCGAACGTAACGATGGACAACTTCCCCACCTCGGCGATTCAGTCCCTCAACTGGGACTTCAACGCTCACATCATCAGCATCGACAATGACCAGTGGCCCGCGGTGACCGTCGCTTAGTGGTCCTCCGTGGAAATGGTTGCGGGTATTCGGGTCAGCTGTCGGGTCGGGCGTCGGTCCAGGCAGTGATGTCGCCGAGGTAGAGCCCACAGACGCAGTCGAGGGCGGCTTCGGGGGTGCCGGTGAAGGTCCCGTTGGCCAGGATCGAGTCCTCGTAGCCGTCGCGGCTGGCCAGGTAGGCGGCGAAGCCCCAGTCGTCGGGTGATCCGAGGTAGCGCAGGCGGCACAGGGGTAGTTCGCCGTCGGTGGTGGTGCCGACGATGTAGGCGAAGTCTCCTCGGTAGCGGATCGCCAGGTCGTGCAGCTGCAGCCACCGCTGATGGCGGTGCTGGTCGAGTCGGTGTCGGAGTGCCTGTCGTGCCGGTTCGGGTATGGCCATCGCTGGGGATGGTAGGCGGCGAACCTCCGGCTAGGCGGCCGGTTCGTGGGCTGCGATGCGGGCCAGGAGCTTGTCGAGGTCGTCTCGACCGAAGGTCCACTCGAACGGCTCGGAGAGAGCGTTGTAGCGGCCCTCGAAAGAGGCGAGACGGTCCGTGATCTGGGCGAGGTCGGTGAAGTCGCCCGGGTTCACGACCTTGCGCTGCACGATCGAGAAGTAGATCTCGCACTGGTCGAGCCACGAGGCGTGCACCGGCAAGTGGATGACCCCGAGCACCCGGCAGCCGGACGCGCGGAACTGCCGGGCGGCTATTCCGGTACCGGTCCCGA
>JALYVP010000427.1 GCA_030853185.1 Actinomycetota bacterium
GTTGGGGAAGTAGGCACGGTCCGCGATGGCGTGGCCTGCCGGGTGGTCCCGCTCGATGATCGAGGCGAACGCCCGGGTGCCCTGCCCGGAGAGATCGCAGCCAGGCTTGGCGAAGCCGATGGACGCGACGAGGTACGGGAACTTGGCAGCCCCGGACGGGTCGTTGGTGGACATCACCGCCAGCGTGGTCTCCCAGGCCCACATCACCTTGCGGTACGCCCTGCCACGGTCGTCGCCGGGGTCGCGATGGTCGCCCTCGCGGACGTACCAGTCGGCGTCAGGCTCGATGCTCATCAAATCGGACCTCTTCGGGGTCCCCCGCTTGCCGAACGCGGCGACCGGTGTGGCGTCGATGCACAGGTTGCCCTTCCAGCGCCTGCGCACGTCACGGGGGATCATGCGCAGGGTGGCTTCGAGCAGTTCGTTGCACACCCAGTCCACGCGGGCCTGCTTGCGAGCGGACTCCGCCGGGTCGCGGGCGGCGACGACATCGGCCCACTCAGCCCTGGTGAGCAGCCGGTTCCGCTTCCCCTCTGCCGGGAGGGGGTCGATCACGTCGAGCAGGGAGTGGATGGTCCGCCACGCCCGGTCGTACCAGTCCTTGTCCGAGATCTCGGCCCCGTCGACGCCCAACGAGGTCTTGGCCTCGTCGCTGAGGCGGTGGGCGATGGTCTCGGCCATACGGGTGACCAGCAGGGGCGAGTGCTCCAGGGCGAGCAGGACGAAGCAGACCAGGACGGCCCGGTCATCGAGGCTCGCCGGTCGCCCGCCGGGCCCCTTCCCCGCCCGGTCTTCGGCTCGCCACTCGGCCAGCCGGGCACAGATGTCGGTGCTGTCGATGATGGTTGCGGCGGCCTCCACGTGGTGATCGGCGATGAGGTCTGAGCGGGCGGAGCCGTTGGCGAACGCGCCGGAGCGGACGAGGCGGGCCAGGGCCTCGTCGGTTGCCTCCCGGGCGCCCGCCACCGGGTTCATTCGGCCCGGCCGCCTCGGAGTTGACTGAGCTGGCCGAGCTGGCCACGCAACGCCCGGCGGGCCTCGGCCGCCTCGATGCCGGGCACGAAGCGCAGGTAGCGGGTGAGGGCTTCGAGGGACTCCACCCCGGCGGCGGCCATGAGGGGGACGACCGGGGTCCGGGCGGCGAGGTGACCGACGATCCAGGTGGCCCGGAGCCGCTGCACCAGAGGCTTGATCTCGACCCCGGTCGACTTGCGGACGAACGAGCCCAGGTAGTTCTTGCCCGTGACGGTGCGGTTGGCGCAGAAGAGGAACCTGTCGGCTGGCACCACCTCGACGGCGCCGATGATCTCTGCCTCCCAGGCGGCCAGCACCGGCACGACCCGTGCCCGCCGTCCCGGAACGGCCAGCAGTACGCCATCGTCGTCCACGGTGACCATCGCGGCGGTGAGCCCGGCGATGTCCTCGACGGCCAGCCCGGCGCCGGCCCCCAGGGCGAGGAGCACGGAGGCGTCCCTGCGCCGTGTCGGGGTGTTCTGACCGGTGGTCCAGGACCGCAGGGCGGTCATCTCCGAGGGTGAGTAGGGGCGGACCGGATCGGCCGACGGGAACGGGGTGAGCCGGGCTGGCTGAGCCTTGGGGTTGAGCGCCTCGGCCATGCGGAGCAGTTGCGAGCGGTGATTGCCGGTCGTCGCCGGGGACCAGGTTGGCGAGCCGTGGGCGGCGAACTCCTCGATGACGTGGCGGTCGAAGATCACCTCTCGTTGCAGGGGCAGCCCCGCGGTCTGCCAGCACCACAGCACGTGTCGGGCGGTCGGCGTCAGCAAGTCCCTGACGCGATAGGGGGTCCTCGGCTGAGCGTCGGCCACAGCGGCACGCACGAAGGCTTCGATGACGGCCCAGTACCGCTCGGGCATGTCCGGCGTGAACTCGCCTATGTAGCGGGCCACCGTGCGCCCCTCACTCGCCTGACGGTTCCATCGAGAGACCACGTACCCGGGTAACTGACCGCAGGGGATGGCACCCGAGGTCGCGGAGCCGATGTCCACGGGTGCGGACGCCACCACCTGCCGGTCGTCGTCATCCACGGCCGCGGCGGCCCCGCGAAGGGCCAGGCGATCCTGGTGGTTCCAGTCGAGGGGTGGGCGGTGGGCCTTCACACCCGGGGACGTACTCGGGTGACCTGACGACTCGGCCGATTTCGCGTCCCGTCAAGGCTGCTAGCGACCTTCAGCCCTACAAAGTACTTAAAAGATCTCTCGGCCACGCCCGATCTATGCTCACGGCCCAGTGTCCGACGACCGGTACCGCCCACGCTCGTACACGACCGAACCGGCAGCGTTCGGCAAGGCGGACACCATCGCCTGGACATCCGTCCCGCCGAGCGGCAAGGCCCGGCTCCTCGCCGCGCAGGTGCAGCACCACTGTGCCGTGGCCATAACCCGCCAGGCCAAGGGCCAATACATCACCC
>JALYVP010000428.1 GCA_030853185.1 Actinomycetota bacterium
CACGAGCAGGGCCCCCACCCCTCCCCGACCGGGCTCCACCACCAGCCGGCTGCCCGCCCACCACCCACCGCCGTCATCACCGGCGCCCACGGGTCCGACGCGCACACCACCCACCACCCCGTCGCGGTGGTCCACCGCCACCAACATGACCGTGCGCGGGTCGTCGTCGGCGTCGTCGTGGTCGCTGCGGGCGAACAGGCCCTGGTCGGTCACGAAAGCTTCGGTTCGTAGCCTCCGGTACGCGGCCAGGTCGGATCCCCCGGCGGGGCGCACCGACACTCGGGGCAGGCGCCCCACCGTGGTGGGATCTCCCATCACCGCCAAGGTGTCAGGGGCCACCGCCGTCGACGCGACGATCTGCGCTCCGTCCAGGCCGACCGTCACCTCGCCGCCCGGGCGGGGGTCCGGTCCCTGGGAGGGTGGCGACCACCGAGGCGGTCGGCGATCACGGCGGCGACGTGCTCGGCGTCGGCGCCGACGCCCGAGAAGCGGGCAGATCCCCACGTGAGCAGCCACGGCAGGCCCAGGAAGTACACGCCCGGGGTGGGGGTCACCCCTCGCTGGTGGAGCGGCCGGCCGGCCGCATCGAAGACCGGCGCCGCCAGCCACCCATGGTCAGGCCGGAAGCCGGTGCACCACACGACGGAACCGATGGGTGTCGTCGCCAGGTCGATGGTGCGCTCCCCCGGCGGCGGCGTCCACACCGGCCGGTACCGTTCCTCGCTGCGGGCGACGATGCCGGCCGCGACGATGTGGGCGTCAATGGCGTCCTTGATGCCTTCGGAGACGGCGTCGGCGTGGTCCAGGTTGGCGCTCAGATCATCAGCGAAGGTCAAGGCCGATCCTGACCGCCCCAGGAGGCGCCCGTACAGTTCCATCCCCTCCCGGGCGAAGGCCCGCAGATCGATGTCGTGGCCACCGTCGCGTCCCGTGACGTAGTGGTTGACGTTGCTGCGAACGTCGGTGCCGAGGGGATGCTCGTCGACGGTCTTGGTGTAGTACCCCATGTCGTCCAACCAGGCGACGACGTCGCGGCCCCGGTAGAAGCGGGCAACCCGGGGGGCCGTTCCGGTCGCCAGGTGCACGGTCCGGCCGGCCCGGTGAAGGTCCTCGGCGATCTGGCAGCCGGACTGGCCCGTCCCCACCACCACGACGTCGCCGTCGGGCAGCTGCGACGGGCGGCGGTAGGCGGATGAGTGGATCTGGGTGAGCTCGGCGGGCAGGGCCTCGGCGAGGGGCGGGACCGTGGGCTCCTGGTAGGGGCCGGTGCAGACCACGACATGCCGGGCGAGGATCGTCCCTGCCGAGGTGGTCACCGCGAAGTCGCCGGCCAGGCCCTGGCGCACGCCGATGACCTCCACCCCGGTCACGAGGGGCGGCTCCGACCATTCGACGTAGGCCTCGAGGTAGCGGACGATGTCGTCGCGGACCATGAACCCGTCGGGGTCGTCGCCGCCGTAGGGGAACCCGGGCAGCTGGCATTGCCAGTTGGGGGTGACCAGGCAGAACGAGTCCCAGCGGCGGTGCTTCCACTCCCATGCCACCTCGGATCGCTCCACCACGACGTGGTCCACCCCGAGGCGGGCCAGGTGGTAGCTGGCGGCCAGGCCGGCCTGGCCGCCGCCGACCACGACGGCGCCGGTCTCCAGCCCGTCGAGGGAGCCGTCAGGGATCACGAGACCATCTCCGGGAGCCCGTAGGCGTCGGGCCGGCGGTCCCGGAGGTGGAACATGGACCGCCGGGCTCCGGCCAGAGCCTCGTCGACGTCGATCTCGGCGACGGCCATGCCGGGACCGGTGCCCGTGGCCGCCAGCATCTCGCCGCCGGGACCCACCACCTTGGCCCGCCCGACGAAGCGCAGGGTGCCGAACTCCCCGGTCTGGTTGGACGCCGCCCACACCACCTGGTTCTCCAGGGCCCGGGTCCGGTCGAACAGATCGAAGCGCGTCGTCCAGCGGTCGTCGGCCAGGCTGGCGGCCGGCGCCGTCCGGCTGGCCGGCCACGCCGACAGCGAGGCGATGACCGTCGCCCCGTCGAGGGCCAGGTCGCGGGCGGCCTCCGGGAAGGCCTTGTCGTAACAGATGAGCATCCCCATCCGGCCGACCGGTGTGTCGAACGCCCGGTGCTCGTCGCCGGCGGCGTAGCTGGCCGATTCGCCGAGGGGCTGGTGGACCTTGCGGTGATGGCCGAGCACCGCTCCGGCGCCGACGCACACGGCGGCGTTGTACCGGACCGGTCCGGCGTCCTCGCAGTAGCCGGCGCACACGACGAGGTCGCCGGCCATCTGGGCCAGCCGGTCGATCTCGGGACCGTCACGGTGCAAGGCGGGGGGAAGGTCCACGGGACCGTCGAGGTCGCTCAGGTACCCGCCGAGGGCGGCTTCGGGGAGCACCACGAGCGAGGCCTGCTGGGCCCGGGCGGCATCG
>JALYVP010000126.1 GCA_030853185.1 Actinomycetota bacterium
CCGCACCGGTTCGTGGTACGGGCGGTGGGGAACCTGTGAGGAGTGCGGGTGCGTCTTGCTGCCAGACAGTGGAGCGGTGCGCTGCTCGGAGCACCCGTTGACGAATCTTCGGGTTGACCGCTGAGCCGGCCGGAACCCCCATTCCACGGGGCTTTACTGTCCGAGGTCCGTGCCAGGATCGACAGATGATCACCCTTCTCCGGGCGCTCAGCTCGTCGGCGCCTCGGGGAGCGGCAGTCCGGCCAGGGGGCTGGCGAAGACGTGCAGGGCCATGTCGCCGCAATAGGCGACCAGGCCGGCACGGGGGACGGGGCGGTCGGCGACCAGCCAGTGCAGGACCGCCTCCTCGACCAGGGCTATCCAGCTGCGAACGGCGATGCGCTGGGCCGGGGTCAGCCCGGGGAGGCCCATGCGCTCGGCCAGGAGGTCGGCCACCGCGTCACGGGTGGCCTCGAAGACCTCGCCCAGCCGCGGGTGGTAGCCCGAACCGCGAACCAGCGCGGCGTAGGCCCCGGGCTGCTGCTCGATGAAGGCGATGGCGGCGTCGACGCCGGCGAGGAGCTGATCGATGCCGCCCTGGCCCGCAGCGGTGGCACGCAGGGCGGCGACCAGGGCCTGGGCCGCTTCCCCCACCACTGCGGCCTGCAGGTCGCGTTGGGTGGGGAAGTAGTAGTAGACGAGGGGCTTGGAGACCCCAGATTCGGCAGCGACGGTGGCGGCGTCGATGTCCTCCAGGCCGGAGCGGCGCAGAATCTTCACGCCGGTGGCCACCAGCTCACGACGGCGGTCGGAGCGGGAGCCGACGCGATCGCGGGAGGTGAGGGGCACCGGATCACCCTATGGCGAACCTGTCGGGGTAGGCCCTGCCGGCTGTTTGACGGTTGGTCAGACGGCGGTCCATACTGTGAGGACGTCGAAAGGGTTCGCATGACGACCGTCAAGTCCATCCGCCGCCGCCCGCCCAGGACAGGGGAGCATCGCCGGCCGAACGAGGAGCGCATCGACCGTCTGAGCCGCCTGTCAGCCGGACGCGGCCACGACGCCTACACCGACGTGGCATGGGACGATCCGGAGATGGCCCTCGATGTTCGAGACCCCCGGCTCTCGCTCGTCGACTTCGAACCGATCACCCGGACCGGGTGGTACCGGTCGTTGTCGCCTGAGGAGCAGGGGACGGTCGGGGCCTGGAAGATCGCTTCGAGCCTCCGCGTCGGCTGCGACTTCGAGAACTTCCTCCAACAGGCGCTCCTGCGCCGGGTCCTGGCCCGCCGGGGAGGGCAGAGCGAGTTCCGCTATGCCCATCACGAGGTCATCGAGGAATCCCAGCACACGCTGATGTTCGACGAGCTCGTCCAGCGCAGCGGTCTGGCCGCGACCGGCATGCCCCGGTGGCAGCGGTTCCTCGCCAACCAGGCCATCGGCCGCTTGGCCACTCTCCGGCCGGCCGCCTTCTTCCTGTTGGTGCTCACCGGTGAAGAACCAGCCGACCGCATGCAGCGCCGGGCCCTGGCCGTGGGCGTACGCCATCCCCTGGTGGAGCGCATCATGCGCATCCATGTGGCCGAGGAGGCCCGCCACGTGGCCTTCGCCAAGGTCCGCCTGGGTCAGATGGTGCCCAAGCTCACGAGGCTCGATCGCCACCTGCTGGCCATCGCCGGCCCCGTCGTATTGACCATCGGTGCCCGGCTGATGGCCGTGCCCGGGACCGACGTGGCCCAGGGCCTCGGCGTGGACCGCCGGGTGCTGCTCGACGCCTACCGCACCCCTTACGGTCGGGCCTACCTCGCCGACATGGTGGTCAAGCCGCGCTCCACCCTGGCGGAGTTGGGACTGTCGACGGGGCCAGCCCGCCTGCTGTGGCGCCTCCTCGGCCTCGGAGCGGAGCCCACCGCCGCTGACGTCGCCCTGCCGCCCACCTCCGCCGCCCTATAGCCCCCATGTCTCGAGCAGGCGCAGCCAGATCTCGCTGATGGTCGGGTAGGCCGGCACCGCGTGCCAGAGCCGCTCGAGAGGCACCTCGCCGACCACGGCGATGGTGGCGGCATGGACCAGCTCGCCGGCGTTGGGCCCGACGAAGGTGGCGCCGACGATGACGTTGCGGTCGGTGTCGACCACCAGGTTGGCCCAGCCCTGGTACCCGTCGGCGTAAAGGACCGATCCGGCGATCGCCCCCATGTCGTAGTCGACGGCGCGTACGGCGAACCCGGCGTCTCGGGCGGCGGCTTCGGTCAGGCCGACGGAGCCGACCTGGGGGTCGGTGAAGACCACCTGGGCCACGGCCCGCTGGGTCGCCGTCGCCGCGTAGGCGCTGAACGGAGCCGGGGTCGCCGCGCCGGCGTCCCCCCTGACCCGGGCGGCGATGATGTCGCCGGCGACTCTGGCCTCGTACTTGCCGATGTGGGTCAGCTTGGCCCGGTCGTTGCAGTCGCCGACGGCGTAGAGCCACCCGCCCGCCACGGCCTTCACCGTCATGGTGTCGTCGACCTCCAGCCAGTGCCCGGGCTCGATGCCGACGGTCTCCAGTCCCAGGTCCCCGGTTTTGGGTTTGCGCCCCACGGCGACGAGGAGCTCGTCGCCGGAGATCTCCTCGCCGCCCTCGAGGGTCACCGTCACCGTCGCCCCGTCCCGACGGGCGCCCACCATCTTGACGCCGAGGCGCACGTCGACGCCGGCCTCCCGCAGGGAGGCCCCCAGCAGCTTGCCCGCCTTGGGCTCGTAGGAGGGGAGGACCTGCTCGGTCGCCTCGAGGAGGGTGATCTTCGACCCGAGGGACGACCAGGCGGTGGCCATCTCCACCCCGACGACCCCACCGCCCAGCACGATCAGGTGACCCGGTACCGTCTCCGAGCTGGTGGCCTCCCGGTTGGTCCACGGGCCGGAGTCGGCCAACCCGTCGATCGGGGGGAGCGCCGGAGCACTCCCGACGCAGGCAGCCACAGCATGGCGGGCGGTCAACTCGGCCGTTGACCCCTCGACGCCGGTGACCGTCACCGTCCGCTCGCCGCTGATCCGGCCCTGGCCCCGGACGAAGGTCGCCTTGGCCCCCTCCAGCCAGCTGACCTGCGAGGAGTCGTCGAAGCCGCTGTTGAACTTGTCTCGCCGGGCCAGGACGGCAACCACGTCGAGGTCGCCGGTCACGGCCTCGGCGGCGCCCCCCACCTGCCGGGCGTCGTGGAGGGCCTCACCGGAGCGGAGCAGGCCCTTGCTCGGCATGCACGCCCAGTAGGAGCAGTCGCCGCCGACCAGCTCGGCTTCCACCACGACCACGCTGAGACCGCCGGCGATGGCACGCGACGCCACGTTCTCGCCGGTCGACCCGGCACCGAGGACGATCAGGTCGAACTCGTGGTCGGTCAGCTCCGAGGGTGGGTGATCAGCGGGATGGAGATCGATGCTCATCGTCTCTGTCTGCCCGTCGACCCCGTGGCCCAACCCTGAGGGGACGCGCCGTGGCCCAGCCCGGCCCCATCTCCCCGCCACGGCGATCGGGCAGCGGGCTCCCGCCCAGCTCAGCCCTGACCATGCACGTAACGGGCCCACCACGGGTCGAGGTCGACCCCGGTGTGGCCCTGCAGGTGCCTCTGGAGGTCGTCGGTGGTGATCATCCCGCCCCGGTGGGCGGCATAGAAGCCGGCCATGGCCGAGCGCAACCGGGCCGGCCCCCCGATGATGGCGGCCATCCCGGCGAAGAGCCGGGACCCCGACGCGTAGGACTCGCCGGGGGTGTGGCGGCTCCACGGGTGCGGGGGGCAGAGCAGGCCCGGCTCTTCGTCCAGGCTCAGCTCGGCGGCGCCGAAGCGCGGTCCTTCGGCGCGGCGCGACGCCGTGTTCCATGTCGTCCACGCCTCGTCGATCCACCCGTCCGACGCTCGCCCCGGTTTGACGCCGCGCCCGAACCAGCTGTGGAACACCTCGTGCTCGAGGGCTCCGAGCGAGGCGGTGGTGCCCCCGTCGTACTCCATGCCCCGCCCGGGGTCCCAGACGAAGGTCGTCATGGTCGGCCCGTGGACCCAGGGGCCGAACCGGGTGTGCAGGTGCGACAGCCACCCGGCCACGTCGGCTTCCACCGCGCCAAGATCGGCGTCCACCTCGGCATGACGGGCGCTTCGCAGCTCCAGGGGGTGGGCCAGGCCCGGCAGGTGGAGCTCTCGGGCGCGCCACTGGATCTCGTCGGCGGGAGCCAGGACGAGCAGGGGCGACAGTGACGTGAACGTCTCCGGGTAGGCCACGTTCCATCTCAGGCCGGACTCGACCGGATGGTCGGTGTTGGTGATCAGCAGGTGGGGTCGGGACGTGCCCGCCACCTCCACCTCGACCCCCAGGGCGAAGCGGTCGTGGCACAGGGGCGCCGGGATCCACATCTCCAGGTAGCGACCGGGCATCAGGTCCGACATCCACAGATCGAAGCGGACCCCGTCGCTCCCCCAGCCGACAGGCACCGCCCCGCCGGCGAGGGGGAGGCCGAGGCGATAGGAGACCGTCAGCTGATGGCGGCTGCCGTGCTCGAGGGCGACGTCGAGGACGCGCATGTGGGCGTCGGGGCCCCCACCAAGGTCGACGGGCGCCATGGCGTCGGCGTCGAGGCGCCGGCCGTCGAGGCTCACGCCGTCGATCTGCTGGCGGAGGTCGAGGGCCGGATGGCCACCGGGGCCATCGATGACGAAGTCCATTGTGGCGGCGGCCGTCGCCTCCGACGCGGCCACGTCGAATCGCAGCGATGCATCCACGCGGGCCACGTCGATGCTGGCGACCGTGCGGGAGCCGTCCCTGGTCGGCGGGGGGGCAAACGGTGAGACCATGGTGGCCAGTCTGCACCCCCCGGCCACCGCCGCCTTCAGCGCCCGGCCCGGTTGGTCAGGGCCCGCTGGCCCCGCTATGCTGCGGGTTCGTTTCACAAGTGATGTCCACGTGTGTCCTGGTGGGTTATCGCAACCCCGAAGGAGACCCCGTGGCGCCAACCGAAGGAGTGCTCCACACCGGCCCAGCCGGGCGTGGGGCCTCAGCGTGTGAGGTGGCCGGTACCCGTGTGCCCGGCTCCCTCCGCCACGACTGAAGAAAGAGCAAAGCTGTGCCATCGAAAGCCATCGTCGGCGAGAAGGTCGGCATGACCCAGATCTGGGATGAGCAGAACCGGGCCGTAGCGGTCACGGTCATCCGCGTCACCCCGGTGCGCGTCGTCCAGCTGAAGACACCGGCCCGCGACGGATACGCGGCGCTGACGGTGACCTACGGCAACCGCCGGCCGTCCACCCTGACCAAGCCCGTTGCCGGTCAGTACGCCAAGGCCGAGGTCGATCCCGGTCGGCGGCTGGTCGAGCTGAGGGTCGACGACACGAACGACTACACCATCGGCCAGGAGCTCGCCGCCGATGTGTGGACGGCAGGCGACAAGGTCGACGTGACCGCGGTCAGCAAGGGCAAGGGCTTCGCCGGCGCCATGAAGCGGCACAACTTCAAGGGTCAGGGGGCCAGCCACGGGAACCACAAGCACCACCGGGCCCCGGGCGGCATCGGCGCCTGCGCCACCCCGGCCCGGGTGTTCAGGGGAACCAGGATGGCCGGCCAGCTCGGTGACCAGAAGGTGACCACCCTCAACCTGGAGGTGGTGAGCGCCGACGCCGAGCGCAACCTGATCCTGGTGAAGGGCGCTGTCCCCGGGCCTCGGGGAGGCACGATCATGATCCGCGACGCCGTCAAGGGAGGCAAGTGATGGCCGCTCTCAGCATTGCCGTGCGCGACGCCGCCGGCGGCTCCGTCTCGTCGATCGAGCTCGACGCGGCGATCTTCGGGATCGAGCCCAACGTGGCCGTCATGCACCAGGTGGTCACCGCCCAGCTGGCCGCCGCCCGGGCCGGCACGCAGAGCACCAAGACCCGCGCCGAGGTTTCCGGCGGGGGCAAGAAGCCGTTCAAGCAGAAGGGGACCGGGCGGGCCCGGCAGGGCTCCGAACGGGCCCCGCAGTTCACCGGTGGGGGCGTGGCGTTCGGACCCAAGCCGCGCAGCTACCGCCAGCGCACCCCCCGCAAGATGGTGCAGCTGGCGCTGCGCTCGGCGCTCTCGGACCGGGCTGCTGAGAGTCGGGTGGCCGTCATCGACAGCTGGGGACTGGCCGAGCCCAGCACCAAGGCGGCGCTGGCGGCCCTCGCCGCCCTGGAGGTCAGCGGCAAGGTGCTCGTCGTCCTGTCCCGGGATGACGAGGCGGGGGCGAAGTCGTTCCGCAACCTCCCTGACATCCACGTGATCAGCCCGGGGGAGCTGAACACCTACGACGTGCTGCGCAACGACTGGATCGTCTTCACCCCCGAGACCGTTCCGGGCGGCCCGGGCGAGGCCGTGGCGGCGGACACCGACGTACCGGTCGCCATCACCGCCACCGAGGCCAGCGAGGAGGGCCAGCCATGAGCAACGCTCGCGACGTCATTCTCCGTCCTGTGGTCTCGGAGAAGTCCTACGGCCTCCTCGACGATGGCGCCTACACCTTCATCGTGGCCCCGGGATCCAACAAGACCGAGATCCGCCGGGCCATCGAGGAGATCTTCGGGGTCCAGGTCGTCAAGGTCAACACCCTGAACCGGCCGGGCAAGCGGAAGCGCAACCGGAGGCAGGCCACCTTCGGCAAGCGGGCCGACACCAAGCGAGCCATCGTCACCCTCGCCCAGGGTCAGAGCATCCCGATCTTCGAGGGGGACTGACATGCCTTTGCGCAAGCGCAAGCCCACCAGCGCCGGCCGCCGGTTCCAGACCGCTTCGGACTTCTCGGAGCTCACGAGGAACCGCCCGGAGAAGTCGCTGCTGGCGCCCAAGTCCCAGACCGGTGGACGCAACGCCTACGGCCGCAAGACCGCCCGGCACAAGGGTGGCGGCCACAAGCAGCAGTACCGCATGGTCGACTTCAAGCGGACCAAGGACGGCGTTCCCGCCACGGTGGCCGCCATCGAGTACGACCCGAACCGCAACGCCCGCATCGCGCTGCTGCACTACCACGACGGCGAGAAGCGCTACATCCTGGCGCCGGCCCGGGTCAGGATCGGCGATGTGCTCAGCAGCGGGCAAGGTTCGGACATCCGCCCCGGCAACGCCCTGCCAATGCGCTTCATCCCGGTCGGTTCGGTCGTCCACAACGTGGAGCTGAAGCCCGGCGGCGGTGGCAAGGTCGCCCGAGGCGCGGGGATGAGTGTGCAGCTGGTGGCCAAGGAGGGCGCCTACGCCACCCTGCGCCTCCCTTCCACCGAGATGCGCCGGGTCCCGATCGACTGCCGGGCCACGCTCGGCGAGGTGGGCAACTCCGAGGCCGAGCTGATCAGCATCGGCAAGGCCGGCCGCAACCGCTGGAAGGGCGTCAGGCCCCAGACCCGTGGAGTCGCCATGAACCCCGTCGACCACCCCCTCGGTGGCGGCGAGGGCAAGACCTCCGGAGGCCGCCATCCGGTCTCACCGTGGGGCAAGCCCGAAGGCCGCACCCGCGACCGCACCAAGCCATCAGAGAAGCTCATCGTTCGCCGGCGGCGTACCCGCGGCGCCCGGAGGTAATCCCCATGCCCCGCAGCCTCAAGAAGGGTCCGTTTGTCGACGACCACCTCCTCAAGAAGGTGGACGGCCTCAACTCCCGCAACGAGAAGCGTGTGATCAAGACCTGGTCGCGGCGCTCCACGATCATCCCCGACATGGTGGGCCACACCATCGCCGTCCACGACGGGCGCAAGCACGTGCCGGTCTACATCACCGAGTCCATGGTCGGGCACAAGCTGGGCGAGTTCGCCCCCACCCGGACCTTCCGCTTCCATGCCGGCCAGGAGAGGGCGGGCCGGCGCTGATGACCGGTCTCAAGACCAACGAGCGTCCCGGGACGCGTGCGGTCCTCCGTCACAGCCGGGTGGCTCCCAACAAGGTGCGCGAGGTCCTCGACCTGGTCCGGAACCGCCCGGTGCACGAAGCCGAGGACATTCTCCGCTTCTCCGAGCGCGACGCCGCCTTCCTGGTCGGCAAGGTCCTGGCCTCGGCGGTGGCCAACGCCGAGCACAACGAACAGGCCGACCGCGAGGAGCTCTACGTCTCGGCGTGCTTCGCCGATGAGGGCACCACCATCAAGCGGTGGCGGCCCCGAGCCCGGGGCCGGGCCACCCGCATCCGCAAGCGGACCACGCACATCACCGTGATCGTCGGCCGGCTCCCCGAGGACCGGCTGCAGCGCCTGCAGTCCCACCGTCGGGCCGAGCAGCTGGTGGAGCGGTCCCGCCGGGTTGCCGGCGCCCGGCGCTCGGGGGCGACCGAGGATGACACCCGGTCGCGCGTGGAGCGACGCCGCCGGGGGCGAGCCGCCGAAGAGGTGACCGCCGCCGAGAGCGAGGCGGGGATCGTCGATCCGACCGGAGAGGGTGTGGCCGCGCTGGAGACGGCCGAGGGCGCCGTGGAGCCGACGACCCCCGCCCCGGAGACCGAGGCGGACGAGAGCGAGATCGTGGATCAGACCGGCGAAGGTGTCGCCGCCCTCGAGACAGCGGAAGCCGACGATACCGCGGCCGAAGCGGCCAGGGCCGAAGACTCAAGTGACGCAGACGACACAAAGGACGGCAGGTAGATGGGCCAGAAGGTCAACCCGTACGGGTTCCGCCTCGGGGTCACCACGGACTGGAAGTCCCGGTGGTTCAACGACCGGAACTACCAGGACTACCTCATCGAGGACTGGGAGATCCGCAGCTACCTCATGGGTCAGCTGGAGCGGGCCGCGGTGAGCCGGATCGAGATCGAGCGGACCCGGGACCGCCTGCGCATCGACGTGCACACCGCCCGACCGGGCATCGTCATCGGCCGGCGGGGGGCCGAGGCGGATCGCCTGCGGACCAAGCTGGCCCAGATCACCAACAACCCCAAGGTCCAGCTCAACATCCAGGAGATCAAGCAGCCTGAGCTCGACGCCGCCCTCATGGCCCAGGGCATCGCCGACCAGCTGGCCGGTCGGGTCAGTTTCCGCCGGGCCATGAAGCGGACCGTCCAGACCGTGCAGAAGGCGGGGGCCCTCGGTATCCGGGTGCAGTGTGCCGGCCGCCTGGGCGGCTCCGAGATGTCCCGGCGCGAGTTCTACCGTGAGGGCCGGGTCCCGTTGCACACGCTGCGGGCCGACGTGGACTACGGGTTCCGGGAGGCCAAGACCACCTACGGGCGCATCGGCGTCAAGGTGTGGATCTACAAGGGTGACATCCTTCCCTACAAGGTGTCCGCCGAGGACAAGATCACCCGCGAGGCAGCCATGGCGGTAGGGGAGACGTCCGGCCAGGGCCGTCCCCGCCGGGTCGTGTCCGCCGGGGGCGGTCGCCGCCGTCCCGATCTGGGTGAGCCGGGCGAAGCCGGCGTCCCGGCCGTGCCGGACGGCACGCCACCGTCGGGTGAGGGCGGCGCCGAAGCCGCTCCGCCGACCGAGGAGACGGCCGATCGTCCGATCGTCACCGTCGAC
>JALYVP010000429.1 GCA_030853185.1 Actinomycetota bacterium
TCTGGCCATGACCGCCAGCGTCAAGGGCACCGCGGCAGCTCCGACTGCGAGCCCGATCCCCCCGCCGACTGCGCTGAACACCGGCTCTTAGCTGCCCTCGGCCCTGGCCGCGATGTCCCGGTCCACCGCGGCACCGACCTCGTCGACGGTCACCCCCAGAATCGGGGCGAGGCGCTCGGCGACCGCCGGGCGTAGAGGCCGGCCCCCGGTGGTGATCATGCTCAGGTACGAAAGCGAGATCCCCGCCTCGTCTGCCACTCTCGAGTTGGACACTCCGGCGCGCATCCGCAGGTCCGAGAACGTGGCCTCGGCGGTCGACGCGGTGGTGGTCAGCTCGAGAGGATCGACGCCGAGGGCCTCGGCGAGCGCCGCCAGGCGGGGCGGTGACGGCACTCGGCGGCCCTTCTCATACGCGATCAGGTTGGGGCGGGTCGCTCCGATCAGAGCACCCAGGGAGTCATGGGAGAGCCCCTTGGCCCTCCGCGCCTCGAGAAGGCGTTGCGGATCGAAGTTGCTCACCCTCTCGGACATTGTGCGGCCAACGGTACGTGACCGGGCGCACACAGTCGGGGACGGCGCTGTTTCTTCGTCCTGCGGGCGCCGCCGGCGTGGCGGTCTCGGTGTCGAGCTCACCGCCGGGCCCCGTTCGTCCGACGTCGCCTGGCGCGGGCCGCGGCCAGGTCGGTGGTGTTGCGCACGCCGGCCAGGATCTCGTCGAACTCGTCGCGGTGGGCTTCGATCAAGATGGCGGCTCGGAGGTCGTAGTCGATGGCGGGCTTGTCGCCCCGTCCCCAGCGGTAGTCGTAGCCGGCGCATTCCCGGGCCATCGCCCCGGCCGGACTGTCGTCCCAGGTCGGCCACCGGTTCGCTGTGTCCTTGCACGTCATGCACAGGGTAAACGAGCGCGCTGCGCTCCGAGCTGTGCCCAGCGGGTCACAGCTTCGGCGCGGGTGATGACTGTCTTGACCTCGTCGACGGTGCGGCCGCATTCGGTCAGGGCGTTGCTCCGCCACGGCAGGTCCGTGCGCCGTATGTGGTCCACGACGGTCTTCACCGCTCCTCCACAGCGGAGCCGCCCATCTCAGCGAGGTAGGCGTCCGCCACTCCGTTGATCTCGCCGATGGAGCGCTCGAGGTCCTCGGAGAGCCGCCGCAGCCGTCGAGCGGCACCATCGGGGTTGGTGTAGCCCTTGGTGGCGGCGGCGACGACACGGCCGAGCATCGCCGCGCCCTTGACGCCGCCGCACCAGACGGAGGCGAGGTCGATACCGGACTGCTCGGCGAAGGCCGCCACGGTGGCTTGGAGCTCGGCCAGCTCCCTCTGAGCGGCGCCGGTACTGCTGTGCCGCTCATGGTCGAGACGGGCACGTTCCATTCCAGTTCGCTCCCCCTCCGTCCGGGCCCGGTTGAGGGCGTTGAACCCGGCGTCCGCGGACACCCGGAGAAGCCCGATGGTCTGAGGCCAGCTGAACGCCATGGCTTCATGGCGGACGGCCTTGACGGTGACGTGGGGGGTGCCGTCCGGGCGGATAGAGAGCAGACCCCAACCCGTGGGCAGGTCCTCGGCGACCTTGGCGGCGATCGCAGCCGGGACGGCCAGCCAGAAGCGGTGGACATGGGCCCACCACCATTCGGCCTTCTCGCCCTGTTTCAGTTCCCGTTGCCAGTCGGAGACCGAGACCTTGATCTCGACACCGTCGAGCTGGTAGCTGCGGGACTTCCATACCGAGACGGCCAGCAGATCGAGCTTACGGCCGAGCCGGTCGGGGCCGTCGGGTGCGTCGGTGAGGGTGAGGTACTGATCCGGTGGCCACCGGCGGTAAAGGGCGTCGCGGATGTCGCCAGCGGTCATCTTGACCGGCCGAGCGCCGTCGGTGTCGAGCGCTTGGGTGGTTGCGGTCATCGGGACCCTCGCGCTTCGGCTGAGGCGGTGTAGTCGATGGCCCGGCGGGTGACGTCAAGGTAGTGCTCGGTGGGGTCCATGCGCTGCTCCTGGCCGGGCACATAGGCGGCCCACACGGCGTCCCTGAGCGTCTTGGGGAGCATGTACCAGTGGCGGCGGCACATGAACATGGCCGGTGGGACCCTGGTCCCGCAGCCCTCGGCGTGACAGAGATGCACACCCCGGCGGACGGCCGCGTTGGCCCGGATCGTCATTCGACGTCCTCGAAGGCCCGCCAGCGTCGCCGCCCGATGAGCCGGTCCCGTTCCTCGGCAGTGACGGTCCTGGCCGGCAACGACGGGACCCACGCCGCTGGCGGCCGTGGGGCGACGTCGACGACGGGCGGCGCGGGTGGTCGACGAGCCGGCGTCGGGGCGGCGACCGCGCTGGTCCGGCGTGTCGGTGTCGGAGGTCGTGGTCGCTGCGTCGGCCGGTGGTCGCAGGAGA
>JALYVP010000430.1 GCA_030853185.1 Actinomycetota bacterium
CCGGTGTGGGCCGCAGCCACCGCGAGGCCCCAGAGATCGACGGGATCATCAGCCTCCCCACCGAGGTGCCGGTCGGTGCCCTGGTCGACGTGGTGATCACCGGGGCCGAGGGTCCCGACCTCCAGGCCGTGCCCGCCACCCGGGGCGTGCCTGCCGCCCGGGGTGTGCCTGCCTCCGCCACCGGTCGCACGGCCGCCCCGGTGGAGGTTGCGGTCGCCGAGGGTGCCCGCTGATGGCGGAGCGGATCGATGGCCGCTTCGAGCTCAGCGCCCGGGTCACGCCCGCCAACGGCATCACGCTCATCCGTCTCCTGGCCACTCCGGTCGTGCTCGTGGCGGTGCTGCGGTTCGGACCGGCGTGGGGCACCTTCCTGGCGTGGGTGGCGTTGGCCAGCACCGACTTCGTGGACGGGTGGGTGGCGCGCCGCCAGGGAATCACGACCTCGGGGGCGTTCCTCGACCCCCTGGCCGACAAGTTCCTGGTGCTCGGGGCGCTGGTGGCCCTGGCCGCCGGCGGTCAGATCGGCTGGTGGCCCCTGGCTCTGATCGGCGGACGGGAAGTGATCATCAGCGCTTACCGCTCGGTGCTGGCCCGGCAGGGGATCTCGGTCCCGGCCCGACCCCTGGGCAAAGCCAAGACCGCCGCCCAGGATGTGGCCATCGCCTTCCTGCTCCTGCCGGTGACCGGAGTGGGCCACGCCTGGTTGGGCCGGGATCTTCTCTGGGTGGCGGTCGTGCTGGCCGTGGTCAGCGGGGCCCAGTACCTCCTCGACAGCCGCCACGCCGCGGTCCCGCCTCTCAGCCAGGCCCTCGTCGAAGGCGGCGACGGCATGTCCCCGTCCTGAGCTCGGCATCGCCGTCCGCTGAGGACCGGTGCCGGCGCCGAGAACCGCCGGGAAGCCGTCATCATGCGCTGTGAGGTCGTCGCCATCGGTACCGAGCTGCTCCTGGGTCAGATCGTCGACTCGAACTCGGCCTGGATCGGCGAGCAGCTGGCCCTGGCTGGCATCGACAGCCACTTCCAGGTCAAGGTGGGCGACAACCGGGGACGCATGGTCTCCGCCCTGCGAGCGGCCCTGGCTCGCTCCGAGGCCGTCATCTGCTGCGGGGGCCTCGGGCCCACCCAGGATGACATCACCAGGGAGGCCATCGCCGAGGTGATGGGCGTCCTACTGGTGACCGACGACCAGGTCGCCGAGCGGATCCGCGACATCTTCGCCCGCTCCCAGCGAACCATGTCCGGCAACAACCTCCGCCAGGCCGCCGTCCCCGAAGGAGCCGAGGTCATCGTCCAGACCACCGGTACCGCCCCCGGCCTGATCTGCCCGCTCGGCGACAGGGTGGTCTATGCCGTCCCCGGTGTCCCGGCCGAGATGAAGGACATGGTCGCCCGGGCCGTCCTGCCCGATCTGGTCGCCCGCTCCGGAAGCGCCGCTACCATCCGCAGTCGCACGCTGCGCACGTGGGGTCTGGCCGAGTCGGCCCTGGCCGAGCTGATCGCCCCCCGCCTGGAGGCGCTCGACATCGCCGGCAACCCGACCATCGCCTTCCTGGCCAGCGGCATCGAGGGGATCAAGGTTCGCGTCACCGCTCGGGGCACCGGCACTGACCCCGTGGGCCACGCCACCGGCCTGCTCGACGCCGAGGAGGCCGAGCTGCGGTCCCTGCTCGGCCCGGCCGTCTTCGGTGTCGACGACGAGACGATGGAGGCCGCCGTCGGCCGCCTGCTGGTACATGCATCGTTGACGCTGGGCCTGGCGGAGTCGGTCACCGGCGGCCTGATCGCCAGTCGCTGCACCGCCGTGCCCGGCGCCAGCGCCTGGTTCCGGGGCTCGGTCGTCTCCTACGCCACCGCGGTGAAGCGCGACGTCCTCGCCGTCGGCGCCGAGACCGTTGTCAGTGAATCCGGGGCCCGGGAGATGGCCGAGGGCGCCCGCCGGGTGCTCGGCTCAGACGTGGCCCTGGCTGTGACCGGCGTCGCCGGTCCGACCGAGGCGGAGGGTCAGCCGGTCGGCACGGTGTGGATCGGGGTGGCCGACGCATCGTCCACCGTGACGAAGCGCATCTTCAGGCCCGGAAGCCGGGACCGGGTCCGGCAGATGACGGCCATCAGTGCCATGGACCTGCTGCGCCGCCACCTGCTGGCCGCCCGCTCGGGCCGGTAGCTCGACCCGGTGGCTCCGGGTCCCGCTCGGCGGCGCGCCGCTACGAACGGTTCACAGTGAGGCGCGGCGGGCCTCCAGCTGCTCGTAGAGCGCCAGAAAAGCCTCCACCCGGGCGATCTCGGTGGTGGTGAACTCTTGAGTCAGGGCCCGGGCGACGAAGACCACCCGCCCGACCAGCCCGGTGCCGCCATCAGGCACAGCCAGGAGCCAGACCTCGCCGG
>JALYVP010000127.1 GCA_030853185.1 Actinomycetota bacterium
ACCCACGACCGCCTGGGGGCGGACCTGCTGGCGGCCGCCGGCAGCGACCCGTTCACCGTGGCGTGGGCGTCTGAGCATCACCTGCCGGCGGCCCGGCGCAGCGTCGATCCTGCCGTCGGGGCCGTGTTGGAGGCGGCGGACGGGGACTGACCCTGCTCAGGCGGGGGAGAGACCGATGGCCTCGTAGGCCCGGGCCGCGGTTGGCGCTGCCGCCGCCCGGGCGGCCTCGGCCCCGGCTCGGAGGACATCGCGGACCGTGCCGGGGTCGGCGGCTAGGGCGCGGTAACGCTCCTGGATGGGGGAGAGGAGCTCGATGACGGCGGCCGCCGTGTCGGTCTTGAGGGGGCCGTAGCGGGTGTAGTCGTCAGCCACCTCGGTCGGGGTTCGTCCGGTTAGGGTGGCCAGCAGCTCGACGAGGTTGGAGACGCCAGGCTTGGCGTCGGGGTCGTAGCGGACGGCGTCATCGCTGTCGTCGGCGTCGGTGACGGCCCGCTTGATCTTGCGCTCGACCGCCTTGGGCTCGTCAAAGAGAAAGACCGTCCCCGCCGGCGAGTCAGCCGACTTGGACATCTTGCGGGTCGGCTCGGCCAGATCCATGATCCGGGCCCCGGCGCCCCGACCGGCGATCATCGCCTCGGGGATGGTGAACACCTTCCCGTAGCGGGCGTTGAACCGCTCCGCCACGTTCCGGGTCAGCTCCAGGTGCTGGCGTTGGTCGTCACCCACCGGTACCCGGTCGGCCTGGTAGGCGAGGATGTCGGCCGCCATCAGGGTGGGGTAGGTGAAGAGCCCCGCGGTGGCGTTGCTCTCCCCGCCCTTGGCCGTCTTGTCCTTGAACTGGGTCATGCGCCGCAACTCCCCGAGGCTGGCCGTGCACTGCAGCAGCCACGCCAGCTCGAGGTGGGCCGGGACCTGGCTCTGCACGAAGAGGGTGCAGCGGTCAGGGTCGAGGCCGGCGGCCAACAACAGGGTGGCCATCGACCGGGTGGCGGCCCGCAGAGCCTCCGGGTCGCCGGGAATGGTGAGGGCGTGCAGGTCGACGATGCAGTAGAAGGCGTCGTGATCGTGCTGGAGGCTGACCCACCACCGCAGGGCGCCGAGGTAGTTGCCGAGTTGGGGCTCGCCGGTTGGCTGGATGCCAGAGAGAACGGTGGTCACGGCCGGCGATGCTACGGGACCGGCTGGCGGCCACCGGAGGTGTTCCACCCGCCGGCCGGTGCTCCGGCATCGCCGGGGCCCGGTCCCGGCGCCAGTAGGCTGGTCTGGTGCCCTACACCGTGAGCACGCCGGTCTTCGAAGGCCCCTTCGACCTTCTCCTGCATCTCATCAACCGTGAACAGGTGGACCTGTGGGAGGTTTCTGTCTCATCGATCGTGGATGCCTACCTGGCCACGCTCGAGCAGATGCGGGGCCTGGACCTGGAGGTGGCCACGGAGTTCCTGCTGATCGCGGCGATCCTGGTGGAGCTCAAGACCCGCCGGCTCCTGCCCGGTCGATCCGACGTGGAACCGGAGGAGGAGCTGGTCCTGTGGGAGGAGCGCGACCTGCTCCTCAGCCGCCTGCTCGAGGCCAAGACGTTCAAGGACGCGGCCGGCTCACTGGTCCGGATCATGGACCAGGCCTCGGGTTGCTACCCGAGGACGGCCGGGCTCGACGAGCGCTTCGCGGCCCTCACCCCCGACATCCTGGCCGGGGTGACGCCTGACGCTCTGCGCTCGGCCATGGAGGGGTTGCTTGCCCCCAGGCCCGTCGCCCGGGTCGTCCTCGACCATGTGGCCCCCATCCGACTCAGTGTGGCCGACGCGGTGAGCGAGCTCAGCATGGACCTGGCCCGCCTGGGGGAGACCACGTTCGCGGCGCTCGTCGCTGGTGTGCCCGACCGCTTGGAGGTCATCGTCCGGTTCCTGGCTCTGCTCGAGATGTACAAGCAGGGATCGATCGAGTTGAGCCAGGCCGGGACCTTCGCCGAGCTGCACGTCTCCTGGCTGGACGAAGGGGCCGCCCTCCGCCAGCCCGTCGAGGAGTACCAGGGCTAGTGCCGCGATCTGCTCGTTCGGCCGTCCCGGCAGGTGCGTTCCGTGGCCGGTGAGGCCCAGCGGGCCATCGAGGCGATCCTCATGGTGTCCGACGTCCCGGTCGAGCCGGGCATCCTGGCCCAGCTGCTCGAGATCTCCCCCGGGCGGGTGGAGGAGCTGTGCGCGTCGCTTGCGGCCGACTACACCGAGGCCGACCGGGGGTTTGCCTTGGCTCGGGTCGCCGGCGGCTACCGATTTCAGAGCCACCAGGATCTGGCGCCGTACGTGGAGCGGTTCGTCCTCGAGGGCCAGAGCGCCCGGCTGTCGGCGGCCGCCCTCCAGACGCTGGCCATCGTCGCCTACAAGCAGCCCGCGTCCCGAGCCCAGGTGGCGGCCATCCGGGGGGTCAACGCCGACGGTGTGCTACGCACCCTCGTGCAGCGCGGCTTCGTCGGCGAGGTCGGGCGCGATCCCGGCCCCGGTCAGGCCGTGCTCTACGGGACGACGTCGCTGTTCCTCGAGCGTCTCGGCCTCGACCGGATCGACGACCTCCCACCCCTCGCCGACTTCGTGCCCGGGGCCGAGGTCATGGAGGCCCTCGAGCACAGCCTCCTCGTGTCCCGTCCGGCCCAGCCGGACAGCGATGACTCCGATCCGGCCCCCCCGGACGGCGATGACTCCGATCCGGCCCCCCCGGACGGCGATGACTCCGATCCGGCCCCCCCGGACGGCGACGCTGGGTCCTCGCCTTGACGGCCGTCCCGCCACCCGCCGGTGCCACGGACCGAGAAGGCGCTGTGGGACTAGGCACTGAGCGGGCCGGCGAACGCCTGCAGAAGGTCCTGGCCCGCGTCGGCATGGGCAGCCGGCGGGCCTGCGAGGAGCTGATCGCCGACGGTCGGGTCGAGGTCAACGGCGAGGTGGTGGTGCTCGGCCGGCGGGTCGACCCCGAGGTGGACCGCATCCTCGTCGACGATGTCGCCGTCTCGGTCCGGCCCGGGCTGGTGCACTACCTGGTCAACAAGCCGGCCGGTGTGGTGACCACCGCCTTCGATCCCCAGGGCCGGCCCACGGTCCTCGGGCTGCTCCCCGTCGAGCCCCGGGTCCATACCGTGGGACGACTCGACCTTGACACCGAGGGCCTGCTCCTCGTGACCAACGACGGAGATCTCACCCACCGCCTGAGCCATCCCCGCTTCGGCGTGGACAAGGAGTATCTGGCCGAGGTGGAGGGGACCCCGCGACCGGCCCAGATCCGTCGCCTCCGGGAGGGGGTCGACCTCGAGGACGGGCCAACCGCTCCCGCCCGGGTGGCGAGGGTGGCGCCATCGGTGTTGCGGTTCGTCATCCACGAGGGTCGCAACCGTCAGGTCCGCCGCATGTGCGAGGCCGTCGGCCACCCCGTGCGCCGGTTGGTGAGGACCCGGTTCGGTCCGGTGGCGGACCGGTCCCTGCCTCCGGGTTCGTGGCGCCCGCTGACCGTCGAGGAGATACGGGCGCTGGAGGCGGCGGCCGCTCACAACCCGCCCCGCTCGCGGTGACCGCCAGCATGAGTCATGCAGACCCCGGCCGCGACCGGGGTCCGTGGTCCCGGCTGCGGTCGCTGCTCGGCGGCGCCATCGTGGTGCTGATCGGCGCGGGCATCGCCGGGGTGGTCACCGTGGCCGCCAATCCCCGCCACCACATCGTCGTCCGGCTGCTCCCGGCGCCGGGCGGCACCTCGTCGACCACCGCCGTGTGCCCGGCCGCTCCCGCAGCCGATGCCGGCTCCCGGCTCGGCGGTGCCGTGGTCGATCCGCCCGCCGCGTTCGTGCGCCAGCCGGACGGGGCGGTGCATGCCGGCGTGCTGAGCGCGTCGCAGCTCGCCGCTGGATCCGCGCTCCCGAACCAGGCCGGGGCCGAGTTGGCTCGGGACGGCTTCGAGGGCGCGGTGCAGCGGGTCTGGATCGATGGCGGCGCCGGCGAGCAGATCCAGGTGCTGTTGACCGAGTTCAGCTGCCCCCAGGGGGCGGCCGAGTACTTCAACAGCCAGCTGGCGGGATCGTACGGGGTGGCGCCATCGCAGCCGTTCGTCATCGACGGGTTGGACGGGGCCAGGGGGGAGCGTTCGACCAGGGCCGACGCCAAGGGCCACTACCTGCAGGTGGTGGGTCTGGTCAGCGGATCCATCTATGCCCAGGCCGGCACCTTCACCTCCCTTCCCGACGACGGTGGTCTGGCCGGGGCCATCAGCTCGATGCAGGCGGGAGCGCTGGCACCGGTCTGAGTGTCCCCCGGTTCGGTCTTGGCTCCGTGACGTCCTAACCTGGCCAGCCGTGCCCGAACCCCCCGCCTGTCCTCGTCCATGGCGATGAACGGCCTGGGCGCCCACCCCCGGGCCCAGGTGGTGGGCACCGGGCTGGTCGGCGGTTCTCTGGGTTTGGCCCTCCGCCGGCGGGGTTGGATGGTCACCGGCTTCGACGCCGATCCTTCCCATTCGGCCCGTGCCGTGGAGCTCGGAGCCCTCGACTTCGAGGGTTACGACCTCGACGCCGACGTGGTCTTCGTCGCCACCCCGGCTGGCGGCATCGTCGAGGAGGCGCGCCGAGCCCTGCGGGGGCGGGCCGTGGTCACCGACGTGGCCGGGGTGAAGGACGCGATCGTGGCCGCGGTGGGCCATCCTCGCTTCGTTGGCGGTCACCCCATGGCCGGTTCCGAGCAGGAGGGAGTGGACGGAGCCGACCCCGATCTGTTCGTGGGCGCCACGTGGGTGCTCACCCCGACCGAGGTGACCGACCCCGACGCCTACGCCCTCGTCGCCGGGGTCGTCGGCCTCCTTGGCGCCACGGCCGTGGCGCTGCCTCCCCGCCGCCACGACGATCTGGTGGCCATGGTGTCCCACGTACCGCACCTGACGGCCACATCGCTGATGAACCTGGCGGCCAACGCCTCGGTCGAGCACGGCACCCTGTTGCGCCTGGCCGCCGGCGGCTTCCGGGACATGACCCGCATCGCCGCCGGCCACCCCGGGATCTGGCCCGACATCTGCGTCGACAACCGGGAGGGCATCCTCGAGGCCCTCGACGGCCTCACCGAAGCCTTGGCCCATGTCCGCAAGCTCGTCGTCGACGGCGACCGGGAAGGCCTCCTGACCTGGTTGGAGTCGGCCCGAGAGGCCCGGGTCAACCTGCCATCCGCCGGGCTGGCGGCCGGGGAGTCGATCGAGCTGCGGATCCCGGTGCCAGATCGTCCCGGGGTCTTCGCCGAGGTCACCACCGTCCTCGGCGAGATGGGGGTGAACATCTACGACATGGAGATCGCCCACTCCGTCGAGGGGGACAGTGGGGTGCTGGTCCTGGTGATCGCCGCCTCCGCGCTCGACGCCGTGCGCGGCGTCCTCAACGAGCGGCAGTTCCGCGTCTCGCATCGGCGGCTCGGCCCGTGACTGCAACCGGCGCCAGCGTGGCGTTCGAGCCGGGCTCACCGCTGCGAGGCCGGCTCCGGGTGCCGGGTGACAAGTCGATCTCGCACCGGGCCCTGCTGCTGGCCGCCCGGGCCGAGGGTCACTCGCACATCACCGGGCTGTCGACGGGCCTCGACGTCGCCGCCACGGCTGCGGCGGTGGAGGTCTATGGCGCCGGCGTCGAGCGCCGCAGCCCGACGAGCGTCGTCGTCACCGGCGGCCCCAACCGCCTCCACGAGCCGGCCTCGGTGGTCGACGTGGGCAACTCCGGGACCGCCCTGCGCCTGCTGGCCGGATGGTCCGCCGGCCTGCCCGGGCTCAGCATCCTGGCCGGCGACGACTCGGTGGGGACCCGGCCCATGGACCGCGTCGTCGAACCGCTGCGGGCCATGGGGGCGACGATCGACGGGCGGGGCGGCGCCCGCTTCGCCCCCCTGGTGATCCGTGGGGGCGCCCTGCACGGCATCGACTACCGCCCGCCGGTGGCGTCCGCCCAGGTCAAAGGGTCCATCCTCCTGGCCGGTCTGAGCGCCGAGGGCCCCACCACGGTGCGCGAGCCCACCCCTACCAGAACCCACACCGAGGACATGCTGGCCCGGGCCGGTGCCGACGTGACCGTCGGCGACCAGGCCGTCACCGTGCGCCGGTCCCGGCTGCGCCCCGTGGATGTGGCCGTGCCCGGTGACCCCTCCCAGGCGGCCTTCTGGGTGGTGGCGGCGACCATCGTGGCCGGCAGCGACCTGGTCATCGAGCACGTCTACGTCGGTCCCGGACGAGCCGGATTCCTGGCCGTGCTCGAGCGGATGGGCGCCGACATCACGGTCGAAGCGGTCAACGACACCGAACGGACGGCTGACCTGCGGGTCCGGGGAGCAGTCCTGCAGGGCACCGAGGTGGGTGGCCCCGAGGTGGCGGGCCTCATCGACGAGATCCCCGTCCTGGCCGTGGCCGCCGCCAACGCCCTGGGGACGACGGTCTTCGCCGATGCCGGCGAGCTGCGGGTCAAGGAGACCGACCGGATCGCCACCATGACCTCCGAGCTGCGGGCGGTGGGTGCCGGCGTCGAGGCTCGCGCCGACGGCATCACCGTGCGCGGCCGCGGCGGGAGGCCGCTTGACGGCGGCGCCGCCGACTCCCACGGGGACCACCGGGTGGCCATGGCGCTGGCCATCGCCGCGCTCGCCACGTCCGGGGGCGTGACCATCAACGGCTGGGACGCCGTCGCCACCAGCTACCCCGGCTTCGAGGAGGATCTGCACCGATGCACGTCATAGCTATCGACGGCCCGGCCGGATCCGGCAAGTCCACGGTGGCTCGAGCCGTCGCCGACCGCCTCGGCCTGGACTACCTCGACACGGGGGCCATGTACCGGGCGGTCGCCTTCGCGGCCATGCGTCGCGGCATCGACCCCGACGACGACGAACCGGTGGCCCGCCTGGCCCAAGCCGTGGATCTCGATGTCGGCGAACGGGTCCAGGTAGACGGAGCCGATGCCACCATCGAGATCCGCAGCCCGGAGGTGACCCGGGCCGTGAGCACCGTGGCCGCCAACACCGAGGTGCGCCACGAGTTGGTGCAACGCCAGCGCGAATGGGCCGCCGCCCACGGCGGCGGGGTGATCGAGGGCCGCGACATCGGAACCGTGGTGTTCCCGTCGGCGACGATCAAGATCTTTCTCACCGCCGAAGACGCCGAGCGGGCCGGGCGGCGCAGCAAGGAGATGCTCGACATGCACTACGACAAGGTGGCGGCCGACATCGCCCGGCGCGACCATGCCGACTCCACCCGGGCGGCGTCGCCGCTGGCCATGGCCGACGACGCCATCGCCGTCGATACCACCGGCCGAAGCATCGACGATGTCGTCGATGCCGTCCTCGCCCTGGTGGAGGAGGCCACGGGCACCGGAGCCGGCGGTCCCGAGGCGGGCGGCCCCGAAGTGGGCGGCACCACGGGCGACGACCGTCCCGGGGTCGGCGGCACCAGGGACGACCGTGGCTGAACCGTCGGTGCCGGACGGGGCCGGGCCTCCGGGACCGGCCGGGCTGGCCTGGTACGCCTTCGCACGGGGGGTCGTCGAGGTCGTGTGCCGCCTGGTCTGGAGAGTAGAGATCACCGGCCGAGAGCACATCCCGAAGACCGGCGGGTATGTCCTCGCCCCCGTGCACCGCTCGATCATCGACACATTCCTCTGCGGCTGCCTGACCCGGCGCCGGCTGCGCTTCATCGGAAAGGACAGCGCGTGGAAGTACGGCTGGTCGGCCCGGTTCCTGACGTCTCTCGGTGGCATACCGGTCCACCGGGGCATGCCGGATCGGGAGGCGTTGCGGGCATGTGAGGCGGCGGTGCGCCAAGGTGAGCCGGCCGTCCTGTACCCCGAGGGCACCCGTCGGAAGGGACCGCTCGTGCATCCCCTCTTCGAAGGCGCCGTCTTCGTCGCCGCCCGCACCGGCGTACCGATCATCCCGGTCGGCATCGGCGGCAGCGAGTGGGCGCTTCCGAGGGGGGCCAAAATGCTTCGTCCAGTGAAGCTGCACATGATCGTGGGATCGCCCATCGCCCCACCGGCCCGTTCAGAAGGAGGGCGCCGGGTCTCGCGCCGCGCCATCAAGGAGACCACCGAGAACCTCTACGCCGACCTCCAGGCACTCTTCGACGAGGCTCTGGCCCGGGCTGGGCGAACTGGGCAGGTGGTGCCCGACTGAGGACCCGGCGGGGCCACCACCGGCCGGTTTGCCTACGGCAGGTGGCCTCGGCCGGTCGCCGGTCTCCCCTGAGGGCACCGCCCAGCCAGCCGGGACGTCCCCCCGGCCAATCGGCTGAGTTTCTGAGCCTGGGAGGGATGGGCGAGGCGCGCCTCAGTGGGCGAGAGAGGCGACCACGTCGGCGGCGGAGACACCGCGGTCGTCGAGACCGCCCGGCCGCCCGGCGGTGGGGTCCGCCCCCGGGGCCAGGCCCGCCAGCGCCGCGGTGGACGACACCCGGCGGAGCAGGTTGCGCAGCTCGCGGGGCAGCGGGAAGTACTGGTCCTCGTCGACGGCGATGACCTCTTCGGTGCCTTCGACGGGGGCGAGGCGGTCGACGACATCGGTGACCAGGCTCTCGGGGGCCGAGGCGCCGGCGATGACCCCGACCGTGCCGTTCAGGTCGTCGGGGACCTCGTCGGCCCCGTTGTAGCGGGCCACCCAACCGCATCCGGCGGCCCGGGCCGTGCGGACCAGGGCCAGGGTGTTCGACGAGTTGGCACTGCCGATGACGATCAGGGCGTCACAGCGCCCGGCGATGGCCTTGAGAGCGGCCTGACGGTTGGTGGTGGCAAAGCACAGGTCGGAGGTGCCGGGCACCCACAGGTCCGGCCACCGGGCACGGGCCGCGTCGAGCAGCACCTGCCACTCGTCGACCGCCAGGGTCGTCTGAGCCAGGAACGCCACCGGGCCCTCGAAGTCGGGAAGGGCGGCGATCTCCGCCTCCGACTCCACCCGGTGCACCGCCTCGGGGGCGACGGCCATGGTGCCGACCGCCTCCTGATGGCCCTCGTGGCCGACGTAGACGATGCTGTAACCCTTCCCCGCCCTCATCTTGACCTCGTGGTGGACCTTGACCACCAGCGGGCAGGCGGCGTTGACGATTGAGCCTCCGTTGTCCCGGGCGGCGGTCACCACCTCGGGGGCGGTGCCGTGGGCGGAGAGCATCAGGGGAGCGCCCTCGGGCACTTCGGCGATGTCATCGACGAAGATCACGCCCAGGTCGCGGAAATGATCGACCACGAAGCGGTTGTGAACGATCTCGTGGTAGCAGTAGACGGGTTGGTCGAA